>JAFCFP010000015.1 GCA_017608575.1 Candidatus Iainarchaeum sp.
GATGAACTTGGAGTTAAAAGGTATTGTTGTAGGAGAATGCTCTTATCGCATGTGGATTTGATTGATGAAGTGTTGAAGTACAAGGTTTAGGTGTTTTAATGGTTGAAAAGACGTTAGTGCCAGCAAAAAAGTATTTGCAGACAGGCTCACATATTGGAGCCAAATTCAAAAGCCATGGGATGAAAAAATACATTTTTAAGAACCGAAAGGACAAGCTTAAAGTTCTTGATGTTGACACAGTGGATGAGAGGATAAGGATTGCTTCAAGGTTTTTGACTTCGTTTCCTCCCGAAAAAATTGTTGCTGTTTCTGAAAAAGAGTATGGCCATAGGGCAGTGAAAGAATTTGCTAATGCAATAAATGCAAAGGCTTTAACTGGCAGGTTTGTGCCTGGAACGTTTACCAATCCTGAAACAAATTCTTTTATTGAGCCAGCTGTGCTCATTGTCACTGATCCCAACGCTGACCGCCAGGCTGTGAAAGAGGCAATGAAAATCAGAATTCCTGTTGTGGCTTTGTGCAGCACTGACAATAAAACAAGCAATATTGACTTGATTATCCCAATTAATAACAAGGGCAGGAAAAGCATTGCATTGGCTTTTTGGCTTTTGGCCAGGGAATTCCTCAAAGAAACAAAGGCAATAAGCAAGGATGAAGAGTTTAAAAAAAGCGTTGAAGAATTTGAGTTTAAAACAGAGGAAAGCAGGATGCCCAAGAGGGGAAAAATAATAAAAGGCGGAAAAGGCAAGAGCAAAAGGAAATCCAAAAGGGCTTTTTAACCTTTTGATAAATTAGTTTTTTATGAGTGCACGAATGCCTGCTGTTGCCGGCACGTTTTATCCCGCAAAGCGCTCTGAGCTTGAAGCCAAGCTGGATTCTTTTTTTTCCAGAATAAAACCCGAGAAAAAGGCAAGAGCGGTTATTGCGCCTCATGCTGGGTATGCTTTTAGTGGGCGGATTGCTGCAATGAGTTTAAGCAAGTTAAAAAAGTGCGAGACTTTCGTAATTCTTGGTCCAAACCATACGGCTTTGGGGCCAAGAATGTCTGTTTCATTGCATAGCAGGTGGGTTACGCCTTTGGGCAGTGTTCCAGTGAATAAAAAAATTGCTGAAGAGATTGTTGAAAAAAGCCCAGTGGCAGGAATTGCTGAATTTGACGAATTAGCTCATTTGAGTGAGCATTCAATTGAAGTGCAGTTGCCTTTTTTGCAGTATTTGTTTGACGGTTTTACTATTGTGCCCATTACTATTATGACTGCTGAATTGAATGAACTCAAGGCATTGGGAGATGCATTGTATAAAACAGCAAAAAAGCACGGTGTTGGAATTATTGCTTCGAGTGATTTTTCTCATTTTATTACACTGGAAAGCGCAAAAGAAAGAGACCAAAGGGCAATTGATTTAATAAAGGCTTTAAAAATAGATGAATTTCACAGGCTTGCCACTGGTATAAATGCAAGCATTTGCGGTTTTGGCCCAATTACTGCCTTAATGGAGTTCTGCAAAAAGGCGGGTATTAAAAAAGCAAAATTGTTAAAGTATACCACTTCTGCGGACACAACAGGGGATGAATTAAGCGTTGTCGGCTATGCTGCTATTGTTTTCAAAAAATAAGCAATTTTGGGAAAAAAACCCAAAAAAGCAGTAAATTTAAATAAAATTAACTCTATAATGTTTATATGTAACAATTAAAAAGGGAAGCTTCCTATTATAAGTGTTTTGTGTATATTCAATAGTTGGTTTTAATGAACGGCCAGGAAATATTCGAATTGCTGCAAAGGCTTGGATTGACCGAATACGAGTCAAAGACGCTTACAAGCCTTATAAGGCTTGGCGAGGCAAAGGCCCCAGATATCAGCAGGGAAGCCCAAGTGCCAAAAACCCGCGTTTATGATGTTCTTGACAAATTAATGGAACGCGATTTGATAATCGAAATCCAAGGCAGACCAAAAAAATACAGGGTGCGAGAAACTGAAAAGATTTTTAATGAGCTTGTTAACAGGAAGAAATCCGAATTAAAGGAGCTTGAAAGCGAAACAATTGAATTGCAGAAACGCTTGGGAAGTGAATTCAAGGAAGAAAGAGCGGGAGAAAAGGTAATGAAAGTAAAAGACAGGCAGGATTTTTTAAGAATTCTCGCCCAAGAAGTACAGCGCGCAAACAATTCAATTATTGCGTTCACTGAAATAACCTCCAAAAACCCCACAATAATCAAAGCAATAAACGAGGCAAAGCAGAGGAATGTTGAAGTAAAGGTATTGCATGGATTGCCCGAAGACGAACTCGCTGAATTGAAAAAAATCGGAGTGGAGGTAAAAAAATCCACGCACAACATTGAGGCATTTATTATTGATGACAAAAAACTTGTTCTTGCATTGAGTGATTTGAAAAAGGAAAAACCAGAGTATAATTTTACAATATGGATTGAATCACCAATGATTCCGGTTTTTAAAAGCCATTTTGAAAGACACTGGCATCCAAAGAAATAAAGTTAACGGTTTTGCTTTTAATCCTTTTTTAATTAAATTTACTGATTCGGTGTTTTTATGGATGTGAGGAAACAAGCCTTCAAGTATGCCGTAAGGAACGCATTTGAACACAATGGAAAAGCGGATTTGGGAGCAGTGATTGGAAAGGTAAAAGCCTTGTTCCCGGAAAGAAAAGCCAGTGATTTAATTGGTGTTATTAAAGAAGAAGTTGAAAGGGCCAACAGCTTAAGTGCTGAATTGCTTGAAAAAGAGTTTAAAAGGTTTGAAGAAGAGGGCTTTGAACTTGGCGCAAGGGAAGAGCGAAAGGGTTTGCCTGAACTCGAATGGGCAAAGGATGAAAGCGTTGTAACACGTTTTGCTCCGAACCCAAATGGGCCTCTTCACTTGGGTTCAGCCAGAGCAGCAATTCTCAGCCACGAATATGCAAGAAAATACAATGGAAGATTCATTTTAAGGTTTGATGACACTGACCCAAAGGTAAAAAAGCCAATTGAAAACGCTGAAGAGGTTTTTATGGGGGACTTGGACTGGCTTGGATTAAAAGTGGATGAAGTGTTTTTTGCATCAGACAGGCTTGAGATTTACCACAAGCTAATGAAAAGGCTAATTTTAAAGGAAGGCGCTTATGTGTGCACTTGTAAGCCAGAAGAATGGAGAGAAAAAATCAAAAGAAAAGAAGCCTGCAAGTGCAGGAATGAAGACCGTGGAACCCAATTGGAAAAATTCAAAAAAATGCTAACACACCAATTTAAAGAAGGAGAGGCTGTTTTAAGGATTAAAACGGATTTGAACCATAAAGATCCAAGCGTTAGAGATTGGTGGATTGCAAAAATTGTTGACAAACCAGAGCATCCTAGGGTGAAGGAAAAGATCTTTGTGTGGCCAAGTTACAATTTTGCTTCCGCTGTGGACGACCATGAACTTGGGGTCACACTTATTATCCGCGGGCAAGAACACCAACAAAATGAAACAAAGCAGAAATACTTGTATAAATACCTTGAATGGGAATACCCTCACTCAATTTACATTGGCAGACTGCAATTAGAGGGAACAGTGCTTTCAACTTCAAAGATTAGCCTGGGAATTGAATCCGGCAAGTACTCTGGCTGGGATGACCCAAGGCTTGGAACAATTAAAGCGCTTAAAAGGCGCGGTTTTGCACCACAAGTGATCAAAAAAGTAATACTTGACCTTGGAATAAAAGCAAGAGATGCATTGGTTGAATGGAAGACACTTGAAGCAGAAAACAGAGAGGCAATTGCAGAGGACTGCAAAAAAATAGGGTTTGCAAAAGAGCCGGTTATTTTAATAGTGGAAAATTCAAAAAAGAAAAAAACAGTTATTGACGGCGAAGAGTTTTTCATTGAAGAAAACCTGCAGAAATTTTTTGTTGAAAGAAGTGACATAGCAGGAATGGAGGGAAAAGAACTCAGGTTAAGGGAAGCATACAACATTAAAGTAAAAAAGGTTGGCGAATTGAGGGCTTTTGCCGAATTCACAAGAGAGGAGCCAGCAATTGAACCAATAATTCCATGGTTTATTGAAGGAAAAGAAATCAGCATAGTAATGCAGGATGGAAAAAAAATAAGGTCAATGGCTGACAAAAAAATACTTTCCCTCAAGGAAGGCGAGCATTGCTATTTGAACAGGTTTGGGTTTGCAATAGTTGATTCAATCAAAGACAATGAAATGGAATTGTGGTTTACCCACAAATAGCCCTCCAAGCATAAAAAGCTTTTAAAACCTTTTTGGGGGCATTTTTTTATATTAACAGTTTTTTCTGTTAAAAAAAACCGATGAAAAACTTTTAGTAAACCTTTTTTTAAAAGGGCATTTTAATGCCTTTTTTTGAAAGGTTTGGAGGTGTAAGGAATGGAATTCGACGTATCAGCAGAATTAATGGACGAACAACTCCGTGTTCTGCAAACTGCAAGCGAGAAAGGAAAAGTACGCATTGGAGTAAATGAAGTGACAAAAGCAGTGGAAAGAGAAAAAGCAAAACTGGTGTTAATAGCAAAGGACGTTGAACCAAAAGAAATAGTAATGCACTTACCAATTCTCTGCAAGGAAAAGAAAATCCCTTATTCGTTTGTAAACACAAAAAAAGAACTCGGAGAAAAAGCAGGAATTGAAGTTGGAACAAGCAGTGTTGCAATTGTTGACGAAGGCACTGCAAAAAAAGAACTAACCGAACTCGTAAAGAAAATAAACCAATTAGCTGGCAAGGAAAAAAAAGAGCAAAGCACTGAAGCAAAACAGGGCGCAGAAAAGAGCAATGAAGGCAGGAAAACAGAAACCGAAACAAAAAAGTCAGCAAAAAAAACCGAAGCAAAAGCGGAAAAAGGCAAAGAAAAACTTGAAGAGAAAAAAGAAAAAGGAAAAGGCGAAGAAGAAAAGAACGATAAGAAAGATAACGAGAAAGGAGAATAAGAAGGTGAGTGAATAATGGAGAAAGGAACACCCGCTGAAGTTGTTGAAATAATTAAAAGGACTGGAGTGCAGGGCGAAATAGTGCAGGTAATGCTCAGGATCCTTGAAGGCCCTGAAAAAGGGCGTATTAAAAGGAGAAATGTCAAGGGAAACCTGCAAAAAGGGGATATTGTGATTTTGCTCAGCACTGAAAGGGAAGCGGGCGAAATAAAGGCACAGTAAGGGAGGCATTGAAATGAAGTGCTCTTTTTGCGGAAAAAACATACCACCAGGAACGGGAAAAATATTCGTGAAAAAAACAGGCAAGAAGTATTTTTTCTGTTCAAAAAAATGTGAAAAGAATCTGCTGAAACTTGGAAGAAAACCAAGTAATGTAAAGTGGTCTACTCCAAGTGAAAGCAAAGGAGATGAAAAATAATGGAGAGAACCCTTTTAATCTTCAAACCTGATGCCGTTCAACGCGGACTCGTTGGAAGAATTCTTTCAGTATTTGAAGAGAAAGGGCTCAAAATTGTTGGATTAAAAATGGAAAGGCTTTCAAAAGAAAAACTTGAAAAGCACTACGAGCACCATAAAGACAAGCCTTTTTTTGCAGAGCTTATTGGTTTTATGTCTTCAATTCCGTGCGTTCTTGCAGTGGTTGAAGGGATTGAAGCAGTAAGCGTTGTAAGAAAACTTGTAGGTGCAACAAATGGAAGGAAAGCAGAGCCGGGAACAGTGCGTGGTACTTTTTCAATGAGCAACCAGAACAATTTAGTGCACGCATCTGAAAGCGTTGAAATTGCCAAAAAAGAGATAAGCCATTTCTTTGAAGCGAGCGAGATTTGGGAGTATAATATTGACAGAATTAAAAGCATTTATTCGCCAAGCGAGGCAAAGGGGTGATTTGGTGATTGTTAGAATTAAAAAAATTGATGAAAGTGCTAGAATGCCTGAATACTCCCATAAAGGCGATTCAGGAATGGACCTCTTTGCAAATGAAAATGCTGTTATAAAGCCCGGTGAAAGAAAATTGGTTGGCACTGGAATAAAGATTGCAATGCCTTTGGGGCTTGAAGCACAGGTGAGACCAAAGAGCGGTTTGGCGATAAAAAGTGGAATTACTGTGCTTAACACGCCTGGCACAATTGATTCTGGTTATAGGGGTGAAATAAAGGTAATCATTGTCAACCTTGGAGACAAGGATTTTGTGGTTGAAAAGGGAAAAAAAATTGCTCAAATGGTTTTTGTAAGAGTGGAATATCCAGAACTTGAAGTTGTTGAAGAACTTGATGAAACAAAAAGAAACGAGAACGGTTTTGGTTCCACTGGACTGGAGTAGGTAAAAATGCTGAGAAAGCCAATTATTTCAGTGCTTGGCCATGTTGACCATGGAAAAACCCTTTTTTTGGATAGTGTTAGGGGTTCAACTGTGGCTGAAAGGGAAGCTGGAAGAATAACACAGCATATTGGTGCAACAGAGGTTCCATTGGATGTGGTGAAAAAGCTAAGTGGAAAGTTGTTGGAGAAATTCGGTTTCAGTGTAACAATTCCGGGATTGCTTTTTATTGACACGCCTGGCCATGAGGCTTTTACAAATCTCAGAAAGCGGGGGGGAAGTATTGCCGATTTGGCTGTCCTCATAATTGATATTACTCAAGGAATTCAACCCCAAACAGATGAGGCAATTGAAATTCTTAAATCGTTTAAAACACCGTTTATTGTGGGAGCGAACAAAATTGACAAATTAAATGAATGGAATTCCCAAAAGGGCTCTTTTTTGGAAAACCTTTCAAGGCAGTCATCTGTTGCACTGCATGAATTGGATGAAAAGATTTATGCATTAGTTGGTGAGCTTTTTAAGAGAGGTTTTTCGAGCGAGAGGTTTGATAAATGCACTGACTTTACAAAGCAGATTCCAATTATTCCATTGTCTGCTTTGAAGGGAGAAGGCATTCCTGAAGCGCTAATGCTTTTAGCTGGCTTGAGCCAGAGGTATTTGAAGGGAAAGCTTGAAATAAGCAATGAAGAAAAAGCAAAGGGCACTATTTTGGAAGTGCGAGAAGAACGTGGATTGGGTGTAACTGTTGATGTAATACTTTATGAGGGAGTTCTAAAGAATGGTGATGAAATTCTTTTGGGTGCAAAAAATGGAGTGATTAAAACCAAGGTCCGGGCTTTGTTCAAGCCAAAGCCCTTGGCTGAAATGCGGGAGGCAAGGCAAAGGTTTGAGAAAGTGGAGCGTGCTTCAGCGGCTTGCGGTGTAAAAATTGCCGCGCCAATGCTGGAAAACGCATTGGCTGGAGCCCCTCTTTGCGCAATTTCTTCCGAGAAAAAAGACAGAGAGGAAATTGAAAGGGAAATTGAAGAGGCAAAAAGGCAGGGCAAGACTGGATTGATAGTGAAGGCTGACACTCTTGGCTCCATTGAAGCAATTGCCAGAATGCTTGAATCCCGCAAAATCAATGTGAAAAAAACAGGTGTTGGAAATGTTTCAAAGAAGGATGTAAGCGAGGCAGTTGCTGTTAAGGAAAAAAACCCCCTTGAAGCAGCAATAATTGCTTTTAATGTTTCTGTTGATGGTGTTGCATTGGAAGAGGCAAAAAAGAAGGAAATAAAGATTTTTTCCGGAAAAGTGATTTATTCACTAATGGAAGAATTTGAGGAATGGCAAAACAAAAAGAGAGAGGCATTGAAAAGGGCAAAGCTTGCAAGGCTTGTATTCCCTGCAAAGTTCAAGGTGTTAAAGGGCTTTGTTTTCAGGAGAAGCAATCCAGCAGTGGTGGGAGTAAAGGTAATTGAGGGAAGAATAAGGAAGGGAATAATTGCAATGAAGGAATCTGGCAAGCTTATTGGCGAGATTGAGAGCATTCAATCAAAAAACAAGGAAGTTGCAACTGCAGAAAAGGAAAGTGAAGTGGCAATTTCAATAAAAAAAGGCGTTGTTGGGAGAAACATTAAAGAGGGAGAAACGCTTTATTCCTTTATTCCAAAAGAGCAGTTTTTTGAAATAATTAATTCAATGGAAATTGATGATAATGAAAAGGAGCTGCTGGAGCAAATCAAAAAAATTGAAGAAACTTCTAAAGAGGTGAGCGAATGAATATTGTCGTTTCAGATCCTAAAACAGGCAAAGCGTTCTCAAAGAAAACAGAGGAAGCTGTTTTTGTGGGAAAAAAAGTTGGCGAAGAGGTAAGCCTTGACGCCATTGGATTGAATGGTTTTAAGGGAAGGATTACCGGTGGAAGTGATAGTGATGGTTTTCCAATGAAGCCATCGCTTGAAGGAACTGGGAGAAAAAAAATACTCATTGGAAAGGGCACTGGCTCTAGAAACAAGAAAAAAGGTGAGAGGAAAAGAAAAACCGTTAGAGGCAACACTGTAAGCAATGAAATTGCCCAGTTAAACATTGCTATAACCAATTATGGCAGCCAAAAAATTGAAGAATTACTTGGAAAAACAAAAACAGAAAAGACAACAGAAAGCACTGAAGCAAAAGAGGGCGCAGAAAAGAGCAATGAAGGTAGGAAAACAAAGGAAACCGAAACAAAAAAGTCAGCGAAAAAAACCGAAGCAAAAACTGAACAAAGCAAAGAAAAACTTGAAGAGAAAAAAGAAAAAGGAAAAGAAGAAAAAGGCGAGGCTGGGAAAAAGGGAGAAAAATGACTGAAAGGAAAAAAAGCAGAACCAAGCCAGTGCAGGCAGAGGTAAACATTGGCTTGGTTGGGCATGTGGATGCTGGTAAAACAAGCCTTGTTGAGGCTTTGACTGGAAAATGGGTTGACACACATAGCGAGGAGCTTAAAAGGGGAATATCTATAAGGATTGGCTATGCTGATGCAAGCTTTTTTAAGTGTGAAAAATGTGACAAACATGCTTATTTCACTAACTCTGAGAAATGTCCAAAGTGTAATGCAAAGGCAAAATTTCTCCGCCGGGTTTCATTTGTTGATGCTCCGGGTCATGAAACGCTTATGGCAACAATGTTGAGTGGAGCTGCATTAATGAATGGTGCAGTGCTTGTTGTTGCAGCAAATGAACCTTGCCCTCAACCGCAGACAATTGAGCACTTAAATGCACTTGAAATAAGCGGGGTTAAAAAAATTGTTGTTGCCCAGAACAAAGTTGATTTGGTGGAAAAAAAGGAAGCTGAAAGAAACCATGAGGAAATTGCAAAATTTTTAAGTGAGTTTGGTTATAAGAATGTTCCAATCGTTCCAACTGCTGCTCATTTTAGGGGCAATATTGATTTGTTGATTGAAGAGATTGAAAGAACAATTCCAACACCCAAAAGCGATTTGAAAAAGCCATTGAAAATGTATTGTGGTAGGTCATTTGATGTTAACAAGCCGGGTACAAAAATAAATGAACTAAAAGGCGGAGTGCTTGGTGGCACTATTATCAGTGGCAAGGTAAAAGTTGGTGACACTATTGAAATAGGGCCGGGTCCAATGGGCAAAAAGATTATTACAACTGTTAAAAGGATTAATTGTAGTTCTGGAGAATTAAGCGAAGCAGTGCCCGGTGGACTGATTGCAATTGAAACAACACTGGATCCAAGCATTGCCCAAAATGACCAATTGAAGGGTCAGATTATTGGAAAGCCGGGAACATTACCTGAACCAACGAGTGAGATTTCAGTTGGAGTGCATTTTATTAAAAGGAGTGTTACCGATATTGCGCCGGAGATTAAAACAAATGAAATGCTGGTTTTAACCATTGGCACAATGACTTCAATTGGGACTATTTTGTCTTCAAACAATAAAAAGGCAAAAATTGCATTAAAAAAACCCGTGATTGTGGAGAAAGGCCAGAGAATTGCCATAAGCAAGCGAGAGAAAATGAAGTGGAGGCTTGTAGCCTATGGCGAAATTGAGTGAGGTGGTTTTGGACACAAATATGTTAATAGGAATTGGAGCATTAAAGGTTGACGTTTTCAGTGAAATAGAAAAATTGCTTGGCAGTGTTAAATTCAATGTCACAAAACAAGTGCTTTTGGAACTGAAAGCACTGGCAAAAGCAAAGGGTTCCACTGGAAGCAATGCAAGAATTGCATTGGGATTGTTGGAAAGGCACGGAATAAAAGTGATTGATGTTGAGGACTGCAATGCAGATGAATCCCTTGTGAGAATGGCTATAAAGGGAAAAATTATTGCAACCAATGATGCGGCTCTAAGAAAAAAAATAAAAAGCCTTGGTGGGAGGATTATTTATCTTAGGAAGAAAAAAATTTTAAGAATGGATTGAGTGATGGAAATGTTCGAGATTGTTAAGGTGAAGGATACTGTGAGGATTCCTCCAGAGAAATTCGGAAAGCAAATGAAAAAAGCCCTTGTGAATCTTGCCCAAGAGGAGTATGAGGGATTGCTTGATGAGGATTTGGGAGTGATTGTTGCAGTTATAAATGCAAAAAAGACGGGCGAGGGAAAGGTTGTTTTAGGAGATGGCGCTGCTTATTATGAAGCAGAAATTGAAATGCTTGTTTTCAAGCCATATATGCATGAGGTTGTTGAAGGCAAAGTCACCGAAATAACCGAATTCGGAGCATTTGTAAACATTGGACCGGTGGAAGGATTGATTCATGTAAGCCAGATAATGGACGAATACTTGAATTATGATTCAAAGAATGCAATGTTTATAGGCAAGAATTCAAAGAAAAAGCTTAAAGTTGATGACCGGGTTTTAGCCAGAATTGTTTCAATAAGCCTCAAGGGTTCTCTTTCAGAGTCAAAGCTTGGTTTGACAATGAGGCAGCCATTTCTTGGAAAAAACGAATGGATTGAAGCAGAAATAAAAGCAAAGAAAAAGGGAAAGGGAAAAGAGAAACCTAAGGGCAAAAACTTGAAAAAGCACAAGGAAAAAAAGGGTGGTAAAAAATGAATAAGGGAAAGGCGTGCAGGAATTGCAGGAAAGTAATTGAAGAGGGAAAAGAATGCCCTGTGTGCAAAAGCACTTCGTTTACAACGTTTTGGAGAGGCTATGTGGTAATAATTGACCCTGAAAAGTCAGATATTGCCAAAAAAATGGGTGTTTCAACTGTTGGAAAGCACGCTTTAAGGCTTAGTAGGTAAAGGTGACTTGAATGCATTTGGAGATAGAAAAAGAGTATAAGAACCCGTTAATGGAGAGAACAGAGATTGATTTTTCAATTAGCGGCATTGAAATAACTCCTTCAAGGAAGGAAGTAACCAAAAAGATTGCTGCATTGAAAAATGCAAAAGAAGAGCTTGTTGTAATTGAATTCCTAAAACAACCGTTTGGAAAGCATTCAGTGAATGGCAGAGCGAGGATTTACAATTCAAAAGAGAGGCTTGAAAGAGTTGAAACGGATTACTTGCCAAAAAGGGGAAAGAAAAGCAAAGAAGCAGAGAAAACCGAAGCAAAAAAGTCAGTGGAAAAAACCGAAGCAAAAGCGGAAAAAGGCAAAGAAAAACTTGAAGAGAAAAAAGAAAAAGGAAAAGGCGAAGAAGAAAAAGGCCAAGAGAAAGAGGAAAAAACCAAACAAGGAGAGGAAGGAAAAGGCAATGAAAAGGAGTGATTTCAATGGGCAAGAAAAAAAAGAAAAGTGAGAGAAAGGGAAAGAAAACACCCAAGAAAACAAAAAGGGTTAAAAAGTCTGAATTTTATGAAATAAAAGAAAACACTGTTGAAAGAAAGAGGAAAATTTGCCCTAAGTGTGGTCAAGGCGTTTTCATGGCAGAGCACAAGGACAGGTTTTCCTGTGGAAAATGCTCTTACACTGAGTGGAAAAAACAGGTTTAAAATGATTGGGTTTTTTTTTGATTTTTTTTTAATCGGCTTTCCGCTTTTGGTTGCCTGGAAAGAAAAAAAATTAGGCAAGCCGGTAAGTTTGAGAAAAATAAGGAATGCGTTTGGATGGCTTGGTTTTAATTACTGTTCATTGGAAAGGCTTGTTTTTTCAACACTGGTTCTTTTTGTTGGAATGCTTGTTGTTAGTGTTTTGGTTGATTTTGTTTTGACGTTTTTGGGGATTAATGATATTGCAATAGCACACAGAAGGTTGACTGCGTTAAAGGGAATGCCTTTTTTGTTGTTTTATGTGTTTGCTGTGCGGATTCCGGCAGAGGAAGTGTTTTTCAGGGGGCTTTTGGTTAAAAAGTTCAATGTGTTATTGCCGGCACTGGTTTTTGGTTTAATGCATGCATCCTATGGCTCAATTGCCGAAATAATAGGTGCTTTTGCCCTTGGATTGTTGCTCTCAGAGGCATTTTTAGTCAATAAAACAATCTACCCCAATATTTTGGCACATTGCCTTTATAATTTTGTGGTTTTAATCCTTTATGTGTGAAAAAAATGGCACTTGTGGTAAATAAAAATGAAGGTATGGGAAAAGCACTGAAGGTTGCAGTAAACGGGCTTAAAAGTGGGAAAATCGTTGTTTTTCCCACTGAAAGCAGTTATGGGCTTGGTTGCAGTATTGAATTCAGTGAAAGAATTAAGAAGATTTACCATATTAAGGACAGGCCTCTAGGAAAACCATTGCCTGTGATTGTTGGTTCTGTTGATTCAATACGCGATTATGCTTTTCTTGATAGTGATACAGAAAGGCTTATTAAGGCGTTCATGCCTGGACCGCTTACTTTGGTGGTTAAAAAGAAGGAAACAGTGCCAAGTGTTTTAAGCGGTAAGGGAATTGCTTTTAGGATTCCCGGCAATGAGTTTGCAAGAAGAATGGCTTTGGGTGTTGGCTGGCCTGTTGTTTCCACGAGTGTTAATCTCTCTGGAAAAAAACCTGTTTATGATTTGAGTAAAGCGGATGCTAAAATATTGAGAGAAGTGGATATAGTGATTGATTTTGGCAAACTTCCTGAGAGAATGGCTTCAACTGTGTTCAGTGTTAGTGAAAGAAAAATTTTAAGAGAAGGCCCTATTGTGTTGGAGGAGATTTTAAAAGTGCTGGAAAGCGGTGAATGAAATGATTGCTCTTGGAATTGAATCAACAGCTCACACATTCGGTGTTGGGATTGTTGATGAAAAGGCAAAAGTGCTTGCAAATGAGAAAAGCGCCTTGAAAACAGAAACAGGCGGTATTCATCCACAAAAGGCAGCAGATCACCACTTAGAGAAAGGCCTAGAAGTGTTAAGGAACGCACTTGAAAAGGCTTCACTGGATTTGAAGGACATTGATGTTATTGCTTTTGCGCAAGGTCCAGGGCTTGGCCCGTGTTTGAGAATTGGAGCAGTTGGGGCAAGAACAATAGCACTTATACATAATAAACCATTGGTGGGTGTTAATCATTGCATTGCCCATATTGAAATAGGCAGGAAAAAAACCAACGCAAAGGATCCTGTTGCTTTATATGTCAGCGGCGGCAACACACAGGTAATTAGTTATAGGAATAACCGCTATAGAATTTTTGGCGAAACCCTTGATATTGGGATTGGAAACCTGCTTGATTCTTTTGGGAGAAGGCTTGGCATTGGATTTCCTGCTGGACCTGTTCTTGACAGATGGTATTTTGAAGGACACAAATTTGCAAAATTGCCTTACAGTGTAAAGGGAATGGATTTGGTTTTTTCCGGGCTTGAAACCGCTGCAGCAAAAAAAATTGGAACTATTGGAAAAAAGGATCTGGCTTATAGTTTATTGCATACTGCCTTTTCAATGCTTGCAGAGGTTACTGAAAGAGCTTTGGCTCAGACAGGCAAGAAAGAGGTGCTTATTGTCGGGGGTGTTGCTGCAAGCAAAGCCCTGCAACAGATTGTTTCAAAAATGTGTGAGGAAAGAGGTGCCAAAATGTTTGTTCCTAATGTGCAGTTTTGCGTTGACAATGGCGCAATGATTGCATGGCAGGGCTTGCTTGAATTTATGCATGGCAAGAGAACTCCTGTGCTAAATTCTGCTGTAAAGCAGAGGTTCAGAACTGACGAGGTTGAGGTTAACTGGCTTTAGGCAATCAGTTGAATTCGCCTTTTTTTTCTTTTTCTTCAAGTGCTTTAATGAGTTGAAGGCGGTGTTTTTCGAATTTTTCCTTTAATTCTTTGAGTTCTTCAAGGGAATGCTGTTGCATTAATTCATGGAATTCCCATTTAGCCAGTTCATCCAGTAATTCCCTGTATGTTTTGCTCATCAGATACCTCCTTTTTTCCTTTTTCTTCTTTTTAGTTTAATGTTTTCACGTACTCCTCTGAATTTCAGCGAGTCAAACTGCTTTGAATAATTGTAAAGCCATAGGAAAACAATTGTTATTATTGCAAAGAGGGTGAAGTTTAGTATTACTTTTAAAAGTGGCGTTAACTGGAATTTAAGACCAATGCTATTAAAGAAGCCACTCCAATTAACCATTTGCTGTTCGGGGTCGAGAAGATAAAATATTCCAAACACAATTATTGCAATGTAGGCAATCTCAATCAAAACCCTTGCAATTACTATTGGGTTTTCTTTTGGTGTTTTAAGTTTCCTTTTAACTGCGCTCTTGACGGTGTCTTTTGCCTTGCTGTGAATTTCATAGACGCGCGAGTTTTTTTTCTTTGAAGCGAAATGGATTGATGCAAGAACAAAGGCAATTATTGCCATCAAAAGCAAAGGAACCGGGTCATTTGAAAACGTTATACTTTTCTCCGAAAGGCTTATTTTGAAAAAGGAAAAAAGTTCAACCAGGAAAAAAACAAGGAGAAGCACTTCTATTATTATTACCGCAATTGGAGCCTTTTGCTGGGAAATCGTTTTAATAAAGGAACTGCCTTTTTTTGCTCTTTTTGATTGCATGAAAAAAAATAGAACAAAGTTTTATTTAAAGGTTAGGTTATTGTATTCTGTCAATTCTTCGGTTGATTTTATGATTTCTGGAATTTTGTCTAACTCGGTTGATTTTCCGCAAGAAAACGAATTAAAAGGGGTGAAGAAAGGAATAAAATAGTTTCAGGGATAAATAGGGGGAGATGGGCATACTTGGGTAAGGACAAGGTTTATTCGGGATGTCGATTGCCACCCACCGCTCGCTACGGAAAATTATACTGTTTCTTTTTTTCTTGTATATCGCTTATGCCCTTTATGATAGCGGTCAAGAATTAAGTGCAGTAATTGCTTTTATTATTGAGGCCTATCTTTCGTGGAAAATCTAAAGAGCTTACACAAATTCAATGAAATTGTAAATCTATTACTTGTAAGTTTTTGTGCAATTGTAGGCGCAATTTGTGTGATTGTAGGTATTTTGCTTTTCCTTGCAAGCATTTTTAATATTATTAATTACTCGGAATTGGCTTTTCAAAATTTAGTGTTTTTGGCATTGTTGAAATGGAAAGTCCTTTGCATTTGATGGGGTTTGACATTGTGTTAATACTAATTTCACTTATTTTTTACAAAAGCCCTAAAGAGCATAAAGAAGTGCCAATTTTTGTGAGTGGCAATACTATTACAAGAAATGCTATGGGTTCAAGAAGTTCAAAACCCTGACTTCTTTATTAGCCCTATCCGCTTATTCCCTCCTAACCCTAACTCGATTCCTGCTTTTTGGCTGGGCGTTGCTCCGTTCAGGGCTTGGTTGGGACGCACGAAATTGCAGTATGTCTGGAAGTCTTTGACGTGGTAGTTCAAACTCTTGTTGTCCGCAAGCCCTCGCATTACTTTTATCCTTTCCTTTTGTGTTCCGTGATGCCAATACTCGACTGCCTTGATGTGCTTGCACTCCAAGTGTCTGTAATGGTAATCGGGGCAAGTGCAAACCCACTTATCATAATTCTCTATTATTCAATACTTTCTTCCCTTGACAAACTGCGAGGGAACAACAAAAACACTCTCCTGCTTCACTCTCGGCTTAAAACCCTGTTCAATATAAACCTTTCCCCTCTCCGTTCTGAAAAGAGAATAAAACCAACTTAAATCAAAATTCATTTCAAATCACCTACTACTTTACTACACATGCTGCTACAGAAAAGTTTAAATACTTTACTACAATACTACATAGTGGTGATGTAGTATGGAACGCAGGGTTTATAGCGTGAGAGTGAACACAGAAATATGGAAAAAAGCCAAAAAATTCGCAATAGACCATGATTTAACCATTGGGCAACTTGTTGAAAGTGCTTTGATTCATGAGCTTCAGCGAAAGTAATTTAAAGAGTTTGCCCCTAATACAACGAGGGTAAAATAACCTCATCGGAGGAGTTTTAATGGAATTAGAATGGATTGCAGAAGATTATACTGATACTCTCGGTCATGCGACCAAATTAAAGCTTGATGGCATTACAACCGTTTCACCCCAACATTCACACACATCGAGAGACTTGGAAATTGCCTCTCGTGTGGGAAAGAGCGTAGGCTTTCCAAAGGACAGAATAGTGGTAGTGGGGGAATCGCTTGCCCACCAAACTTTTAGTGGAGTAGGGCATAGGAACTCTATTACAGAATCTTTAACAAGACGGTTGGAATCAAAAAAGGTGGAGGGGCGTATTAACCTCGTTTATACGAGAATACCAAAATCGTATACTGTTGGAGATAACATTATCCAAGTAAGGGGCATTGATGATTTGCAGGTTTCAGCCCTTGTTGGAGTTCAGTTAGAGGCAGATGCATCAGCGATAATTCCTCCCTTGCCCACAGGCATCCAAAACAAAAAAATATTTGATTTAGTAATGGAAAGAACAAAGGTTGAACTCCAAACATTCAAGAAAAAGAAAGACATAATCGGCTATATTCCCACAACGGATGACTTGACTTTAGTAGCCAAAATGATTAAGGCATACATTGCACAGGGCATTAGGTTCTTTGCTGTAGATTTCTCCAGTTCACCACTAAACAGGTGGCTAATAAGAACTGTCGTTGGCAGAATACGAGATGAATTGAAGATTAAAGGCAAGGTTGGGGAGAAAGCCGATAAGTATTATTATATTCATATTTTCAATATTTCCTCAAATAAAAAATCTGCACAAGCAGTAGCTCCAATAACAGACCTCTTAACTCATGCTTACGGGGTGGATAGCACAAGCGGAGTAATTTGGGGAGGGGGAAAACTCGTAAAAGAAAAACTACGATATTACAACATCCAAGACTATGGAGCATACAGGCTTGATGGATTAAAAAAGAGCAGAATTCGTTGCCCTGAAACATTGTTAGAAGGAAATGCTTTGCAGGTATACGAAAAGTTAAGGGTGAAAAGACTTGCAGATTATTCTGCCGAATGCAAAATCATCACAGAAAGGATACCTGAAAGCAACACAGTAAAAAACTATGCAAACTATCTCGTTTCAAAAGAAAGAGTAAAAAACGAAACAAAGAAAGTTCTAATGGACATCAAAGAGATAAAAGCAATATAACTTGATTGAGATTATATGTCTAAAGAGGAAGAACTCGGAGAAATAATTGAAAGGGTAGCATTAGGCGATTTAAGTCCTCCTACTCAAGATTTGGAAAAGGCACTACATGCTTTATCCCCAAGTTATGAAACTAACAAAGAACTTATTGAAACAATAAAATTTGAAATCCAAAAGCGACAGACAGTTGCTACTATTAAAGAAATGGAAAAATCAAATAGGCAAATGAACCAATCTGTTCGTTGGCAAAAGTGGATGGTAATATTAACAGGAGTATTAGCAATAGCAACCTTTACATTGGCAATATTGACCTTCTTTAAGTCTCCTTGCACTCTCCCTTAACGCAAAAAAGCAACTGCCCCTTGACAACCCAAACATCAACCGAAGAATTGACAGAATAGGTTATTGGTTGTTATTCCACTTCAAGGCCAAACTCTTTGTCAATTTTTTTGGCGGTTTCTTCCATTTTTTTGAATATTCTCTCAATATCTTCCTCTACTTCGCAAATCGTCCTGAAAAGGCTCTTGGAGCGCGGAAGATAATAGCGGCCATCTCTTACAATAAGGCCTGATCTTAGGAGATTGTTTAAGTGATTGATTACTGCTCCACGGCTCATTTTAACCTTGTGTGAAAGCTCTGTTGAAGTCAATGGCTTGTCTTTTTCAGCGGCTTTGACTATTTCCCTGAATATTGCTGATGCTGTTTTTTCCTTGTCAATATTCTCAAAAAAACCAAGGCTTTGGCAAATCCATTCAAGTTCTCGGTCTATGTCACATTCAAATGGTCTTTCAACCCGCCTAATTGTAATCCTAAAAGAAGATCTGCCCATTGCCATACAGAAAAGTAGTCCTGAAAAATTTAAAAAAGTTTTGATTAAGAAATATTAGAAATGATTAAATAATTTAGTCGTGATTTTTTGGGGACACTTATTTACAAGGGCGCTGAGGCAGAGGTTTTTAAAACTGTTTTTCTCGGCCTAAAAGCAATTGAAAAAAGGCGGATTTCGAAGAATTACCGTTGTCCTGAACTCGACTTGCAAATAAGGAACCAAAGAACCAAGCTTGAAGCAGGGCTCTTGGTTTCAACCAAAAAAGCAGGTGTCAGAGCGCCTGCAGTGCTTGGAATTGACTGGCAAAAAAAGGCAATTTTTATGGAATTCGTTGAAGGCACAAAAGCCCGCGACTTAAAAAAAACAGGCAATGAATGGATTGCCATTGGCAAAAAAATCGCAAAGCTTCATTCAAACGGGATAATCCACGGAGACCTCACCACAAGGAATATCATTATCACCCCTAAAAAAAACATTGCCTTTGTTGACTTTGGACTGGGTTTCTATTCCAAAAAAACAGAAGACCAAGCATTTGACCTTCTCAACCTTAAAAAAATCCTTCTTGCGGAGGACAACTCCGGTCAAAAAAAATGGAACAAAATACTGCAAGGCTACAAGCAATACCAAAAAGCCGGAAGCGTAATTTCGCGCCTAAAAGAAGCAGAAAAACGCGGAAGGTACACATAAACCTATTTAAAGCTTTGGGTGGAAAGTTATTAGTACGTTTTTTGCATTATAAGTCTTTTTTGCACCGTTAGGGCACAAAGGACGTGTTTTTATGGCAAAGGAAGAAAAAGAAAAAAATGCATTGGAAAAGCCAAAAGAAAAGCAACAAGATCCAGCGAAAAAAACCAAAGAACCAGCCAAAAAGAAACCCAACTCCAAAAGGGCAAAACACACCGGAAAACCTAGCTTGGAATGGGTTGAATACTCCAAAGAGGAAGCCATTGAAATCGTAAAAAAGCTTGCAAACGAAGGCCATTCAAAGAGTGAAATTGGAATGATTCTAAGAGACCAGTATGGCATTCCAAAATTTTCAGCCCTAACCGGAATGAAGATATCACAAGCATTAAGAGAAGCCAATATAAAGGAAGAAATTCCAGAGGACCTGCTGAACCTTATAAAGAAAAGCGTTAAAATAAAGGAACACTTAGCAAAAAACCAAAAGGATTTCACCTGCAAAAGAGGCTATGAATTAACCCTTTCAAAAATAAGAAGGCTTGTTTCATATTATAAAAGCGAGGGAATACTGCCGCCTGAATGGCGTTTCACTGATGAAACAGCAAAGCTTTTGGTGAAGTAAATGGATTTTGAACTTGTCATTGAATGCCGTGGAAAAGAATCCAGGGAAAAAGGCAATCTTTCCTTGCAAGAAGTGCTTTCATTAACTGACAAAAAAATAGTTGAATTAATCAAAGGGGAGAAATAATGGCAGCCAAGCAAAAAACAATGGACAAGTGGAAGAAAAAGAAATGGTTTGAGATTCTCGCACCAAAATCGTTTGATGAAAAAAAGATAGGTGAAACACCTGCTGAAAAAAACACTCTTTTAATAGGCAGAACTGTTGTCATGTCATTGGACAATCTTACAGGGCAAAGAAAACAGAGAAGCGTTAAGGTAAAATTCAAAATAAAGTCAGCCCAAGAGTCAAAGGCATTCACTGAAATTGTTGGGCATGAAATTGACCACTCTTACATCAGAAGGCTCTCACGCAGGAGACAAAGCAAAATAGACCTAATTACAAAAGTGAAAACAAAGGACAGAAAAAATGTTGCAGTTACTGCGGTTTGCCTTGCCCAAAAAATAGAGCGAGCGAAAGAAAAACGCATAAGAAAATTAATGGAAAAAATCATTGTTGAAGAAGCCGGAAAAAACGAATTCGACAAATTGATTCAGGAATTCCTCTTCGGTGTAACAACAAGCAAGATATTAAAGCAAGCAAGAGAGATTGCAAAAATCAAAAGAATTGAAATTGTAAAATCTAAATTGCTGGAAGGTAAAAAATGAATACTGCCTATTTAGAGGCAACAGCTATTCTTGCAACACTTCTTTTTTTCACAATTTTTTCATACAAAAAAAGATTCCTTGACTTGGATGGAATAATAATTGCAAACATCCTTGGCTTGTTTGTTTTTCTCCTCGGCGGAATACACTCCTTTCTCCTAATGGTCTTCTTTTATATAGTGGCAGAAGCAAGCACAAGGCTTGGCAGAAAAGGAACAAAAACAGAACACGAACAGCGAACAATAGGAAACGTAATTGGAAACAGTGGTGCGGCAATACTCACACTGTTATTCCATTCGCAGATCGGCTTCTTTGGAGCAATATCCGCTGCACTGGCTGACACGCTTTCCTCGGAAATAGGACTGCTTTCCAAAAAAAAGCCAAGGCTTATAACAACATTTGAAGAAGTTGAGCCTGGAACCAATGGAGGAGTTACATTGCTTGGAATTTTCGCAGCAACAATAGGGGCAAGCCTTATTGGTTTATTCTATTTCATTGTTGCCCAAAATGTTTTCCATGCAATAATTATTGCAATTGCTGGAGTTTGCGGTTCATTGGTTGATTCTTATTTTGGGGCAAAATTTGAACTAAAAGGAATACTCAATAACACAGAGGTTAACTTTATTGGCTCAGCTTCAGGCGCAATGATTGCAAAATTCCTTTCCCTCTTTTTTTGATCAAGAACTTATTTTAAAACCAGTTTTTGAAAGCCCCTCCCTGAAGCTCTTGCCAAAGGAATAACCAGCATTCGAAAACAAGTCAACCAATGAAAATTTTTTAACCTCGTAGCTTTTAATAGCAGGGTTTTCAATGCCGGCGAGTTCACCAGCGCGTTTAATTGCATCCTTTCTTGTGCCAAGCTCATCAATCAAACCAACTTCAAGGGCCTGTTTGCCTGTGAGGATTCTGCCATCTGCCACTTTTTCAAATTTTTCTCTATCAAGCCTTGCTCCACGGTATTCAATTACTTTTTCCTTAAAATCGTCTTTTGCCTGTTCAACTATTTGCTGCAGGTATTCCTTTTCCTTATCAGTCATTTCCCTAAAAGGGCTTCCCATGTCCTTCATTTCACCACTTTTAAAAACCCTCATCCCAATGCCAAGTTTTTCAAGAAGCCCACTGTAATCAGGAACAATTGAAATTGTTCCAATGCTTCCAGTGAGTGAGTCCTCGTCTGCTATTACAAGGCTGGCAGAGGACGCAACATAATAGCCAGCGCTTGCACCAACATCAGAAATCCAGGCAACAACTGGTTTTTCCTTTTTCACTTCAAGTATTTCATTGGTTATCTGCTTTGTGGCAACTGGTGTTCCACCAGCAGAGTTTATTTCAAGCAGTACTGCAGAAACAAGCGGGTCATTCTTTGCCTTTTCAAGCTCGTCAACAATATCAAAGGCTGTTTTGTTTGATTCAAACAATGCCTCTTCGTTTGATATTTCGCCTTTTATTCTAATCAATGCAACATTGCCGCCAAGCATTGGAATGCCTGTATTAAACATGAGGACGAATGAAAGCAGCAATGCAAAAGCAACAAGTACAAAAATGCCAACTCCAATTATCAATAAAACCATTTTTTTGCCATCTTTCTTTGCCATTTTTTTACTCTCCCAAAATTCCACATTATTTAAATGATTATCATTTATTATTTAGATAAATAATTTTAAAGAATGGTTGGATTCCATGGAGTTTCTCATTGCATTAGTCCTCTATACAATCCCTTTATACATAACAAATGCTTCCGCCATGCTTTTCGGTGGAGGAAAGCCCTTGGACCTCGGTAAAAAAATAAACGGCTTGCCTGTGCTTGGAGAGGGAAAAACAATAAGAGGAACGCTGGCTGGATTTTTCTTTGGCCTTGTTTCAATTTTCACAATAAACTATTTTTTTTCAAGCATCACTGAAAGCATTATTGGCAATTACCTACTTTTCGGCATGCTTTTATGCTCTGGGGCAATCCTTGGGGATATATGCGCTTCATTTATTAAAAGGCGCCTTGGATTAAAAAGAGGCCATCCAGTAATATTGCTTGACCAATTGGACTTTGTATTTGGTGGAATTTTGCTGAGTCTTTTAATAAGAGTGCCTTCACTGATTGAAATAGCAATTATCGCAATTGTTACATTAATAGCCCACAAAATAACAAATTTTGCTGCATTCAAGCTTAAAATGAAAAAGGTGCCCTGGTGAAAAACAAAACAGAAAAACCTGGCCTGAAATCAATTGTGTACAAGCACAAGAAAAGCATTGTATTTGCATTGAAATTTTTCGCCATATTCGGCATAGCCCAGTCCATTATTTTCTTTGCCCCAATGAATGCGCTGACAAACTTTATTGCCCAAATAGAAGCAAATGCCCTTGGCTTTGAAGCATTGAATGACTCAATTATTGCCGCTGACTCAGTGTATGTAATAACAAATTCTTGCACTGGCCTTGTCTCTTGGAGCATCCTCGGTGCAATAATTTTTTCACTCAAAAAACCAGGGTTTTTAAAAAAGGCATTAATGACATTTCTTGGCGGCATAACGCTTTTCATTTTGAACCTTGCAAGGGTTGCAATGGTTATTATTGCCGGAGCAACATTCAACAGCAACATTGCAGAAATTGCTCATGCAATAAGCTGGTTTGTTATGTCTGGTTTTGTCATTGGATTGTGGTTTATTTTGACAAAAAAGGCAACA
>JAFCFP010000060.1 GCA_017608575.1 Candidatus Iainarchaeum sp.
GAATTTTAATACCACTAAAGTCAAGAATTGTTGGCATTATGTCAATTGTTTCAACCTGTTTTTTGACGTGCAATGGTTCCAATTCAGGATGATAAAAGATTAATGGAACAAGTATTTCTTCATCATATAAATAACGCCCATGTCCTTCGAAACCATGTTCACCCAACGCCTCGCCATGATCGGCAGTAATAACAATAACCGTTTCATCCAACAAATTCAACTCCTTTAATTTTTTTAACAGATCACCAAAAATGCTGTCGACTCTTTTAACGTTTGTTTCATAAGTAGGCTTATAGGGCTTGTGACTGTCAAAGTAATGAATCCATCCAAAAAACTTTTCATCACAATTTCCCTCAAGCCACTTAAAAACACGCTTGTTTGTTTTCTCTCCCGAACAAGAATGCTCGCTTTTATCCAGAAAACCATTTCTTCTCAAAAAGGCAATAAGCCTAAAAGTATAAGGGCCAACTCTTAAGCGGAATTTGCACAAAAAATGAAACAACCAATCGTTTTTGCCACTATTAAAATATTTATCAAATCCTCTGTTCAAACCAAAATAGGAACTCAAGTGCTCAACGCTTACCACGGCAAAAGTCTTAAAGCCAGCTTTTTTAAATTCTCCAGCCAGAGTGGGAATTTTTCCTCTGAATCTGTAACCATTTTCTTTAACGCCATGAACATTGGGATAAGTTGAAGTCAAAATTGATGCATGACTTGGATCGGTAGTATTAGACTGGGAAACAACTGTATCAAAAACAATTGATTTTTTAGCCAAAGAATCAATGGCTGGAGTAAGCCCCTTTTTGTTTCCATAAACCTTCAAGTTATCCCTGCGAAATGCATCCAATGTTATAAGCAAAAAATTCATTGGCTTACGCTGAAGCCTGGAAGAATTCATTTCTTTTCCCCCACAAAAAACTCGTTCATTGAAAAGTTATAAAATTCTTTTCTCAAGACCTTGAAGCCCGCTCTCTCAAGCATCGCCACAAACTCTCCCAAGCCGTAATACCTTTCGTGCCTGAATTTTCCCACCAAGCCCAAAAAGGAAAGGAGTTTCAACAACCAGTCAGACTGTGCTGTTGGCATCCATACAAGAATTTTTCCGCCTTTTCGTAGCACCCTGTTGCATTCGCGCAACGCTTTTTCTGCATACTTTAAGTGCTCAACCATTGAATTGAGGACGACAACGTCAAAGAGTGCTCAACCATTGAATTGAGGACGACAACGTCAAAGCTCTCGCTTGGGAATGGCAATGAGTAAACGCTCACTTGATAGAATTCAATTCCCTGCACTGAAAGCCTTCTGTGCCTCTGAATGTCCGCTCCTACTCTTCTTTTTGCCTTCAGCCCATGTAAAAGCCATGCATCTCCACAGCCTACATCAAGCACCTCTGTCTGCGGGCTAATGAAAGGTTGCACGAGTGAGAGAATTTGTTTCCTCCTAGATTGTTTGAACATTTTTTCCACCAAAAAATCACTTGAATTTTCCACGCAAAACTGCTTTAAAGAAAAGCCATAAATGCTTAAAAAAACTAAGCGTTGAATTACCTTTTCTCATTTCAGCAACAATTTTAACTTCCTTGTAACGCAAACCTTTAGTTATAGCGCGAGCGGTAAATTCTGCTTCAAAATCCAACCCTTTTGCTTTGATTTCAGGCATTTCTTGCAATACCTTTTTTCTAAAAGCCCTTAAACCAGTTGTAACATCAGTAACTTTTCTCTGCAATAAAACACTGGCAAACAATGCTCCAATCTTATTTGCAAGAACACGGTGCCATGCAAGATCCTTTGGCCACATTCGCCTAAAACGCGTTCCAACCACTAAATCCGCATTCTCTAATTCACGCATCATTCTGGGAATTGCTTCAGGTGGATAAGTGCAATCAGCATCAATTGTTACAACAACTTCGTTTTTTGCTTTATTAAAACCTGTTTTTAAAGCAAAGGCTTTTCCTTTATTTTGCTTGTGACTTACAACAATTGCTCCTTCTCTTTTTGCAATTTGTGCTGTGCTATCAGTGCTACCATCATCCACTACAATTATTTCATCGCCTTTACTGCAAATCTTTTTGCATCTCCTAATCACTTCAGCAATGCCCTTTTCCTCATTGAAAGCAGGAATAATGATTGAAAAATTCTCCATCTTCATTTCCCTTCACTTTTCCTAAATTCCGCAAAAAACATTTTTTAAATATGTTTTAAACGCTTTACTGCAATTGCCTCCAAATGCGTTCCCAAAAAAAATCTGAGTGGGGAACGACCACACAACCATTTCACTGACCTTGACTTGAGAATGCTCACAAAAGGCAAAAAGAAAAAATCAAAACGCTTTCCCTTCACTGCAACCTCAAACCATTCAGGCACAAAACGCATTCTAATAAGTGGAAAAAAACCAGCTTTGCGCAACGAAGAACGCAGTGAAAAATAATTCTTCTCATTCACATGCATTCGCTCATTCAAGCCGCGCTTCATTCCAAGCAAGCCAGCAATTGCATACAAAGGCCTTGCAACCAAACTGCTTGGAGAAGTGGTAACAACCATTTTTCCCCCGCAGAGCAAAACCCTCCATATTTCCGCTAACACTTCTCTCTCAACCTCTATTGGAATGTGTTCAATTGTTTCAAGAAAAAAAACCTTATTGAACACATTGCTTTTAAAAGGAAGCATTGAAGCATCAGCCAAAACAAAAAAAGCCCTTCCACGAGCATTCCTGGAAGCAATCCTTAAAGCATTCATTGAAAAATCCACTCCAACCGAAAAACAACCACGCTTTCCGCACTCAATTGCTATTTCTCCGCGACCACAGCCCAAATCAAGCACCCTCTCGCCCTTGCACGGGAAAAGCAGCTCCAAGGCGCGGCAGAACGACTCATGCAGTTTTCCGCTTCCAAAGTCCTCACTTCCCCTACAGCAGTGCCTGAAATACCTTTCCGAATACAATTCCCTGAGTTCTTTGCCTTCAACCATTTCTTTCCACTCTTTTAAGAACTTTTTTTGTTACAGCAAGCCAGTTGTATTCCTGCAATATTTCCATTCTATTGCGTTTGCCGATTTTTTTACGCAAAGCAGTATTGCGTGACAACTTCAAAATGCCTGCAACAATTTCTTTTGGCGAATTGTTCACAAGCAATCCATTTTTTCCATTTCTCACTAATTTTTTAAGATTGCCCATGTTTGTTGCAATCACTGGCTTGCCACATGCCTTGTATTCATGCACTTTTAAAGGCGAATAAAAATAAGAACATTCCCTGAAAAGAGCATATTTTTTGTCAAACAATGCAATGCAAATATCGCTCGAATTAATAAAAGCATTCATTTTTTTTGCCGGCACAAAGCCAAGCAAAAAAACATTTCTCAAACCTTTTTCGTTAAGCATTTTTTTGATTTCCCCAAACATTTCGCCTTTTCCCGCCAACAAGAATTTAATTGCCGGATCTTTTCTTTCAAGAATTTCAGCCGCTTCAATTATTTCACGCAAAGCATGCCATTTCCTAAAAGAACCGGAATAAAAAACCGTTTTTCCACGCTTTAAAGAAAACTTTTTCACTATTGCATTGCTTCTTTTTGCGGGATAAAACTTTTCAGGATTTGCACCGTAATGAATTTTAATAATTTTTTCCCTCGGCAAACCCAAAGCCATGCACTTATGCGTTATTGTTACTAAGTCAGCAAAGCGCGCAGTAAAATAAAACCATTGCTTTACCAAAGCACTCAACAACGAATACTTGAATTCATGTTCTGCAACCTGCACCACTGGCTCGTTCATTTCAAGAATGCATTTTTTGCCTAAAATTTTTCCCAACACAATTGCCCAATTGCCAAAAATCCTGTTCCTTTCATACACCAAATCAATTACCCTAAAAGCAAGCAAGTAAACAAAAAGAGGAATTGAAAAAAGCCAAAAATTCAAAACACGCAAAAAACCATGTTCAAAAAAAACAGGCAAGCGGTAAATTGAAATATTACCTTTTTTTTCAAAAAAAGACTGGTTTTTTTTCTTCAATGAAACAATGAACACTTTATGCCCCAATTGTTCAAGCGCTTCAGCGCTTTCTTGAACATGAGTTGAACCACCATGAAAAGCAGGAATGCTTACATCAATTGCAGAGTAAAGAATCTTCATTTTCTGCTCCCCATTACACTTGAATACACTTTAATTAAATCCCTTATTCTTTCATTCCAGGAAAACTTTTTCACTGCATTCTTTGCCCTAATGGAAAAGAGTTGCTTTTGCTTTTCACTCAAAGAAAGAATTTGGAGGATTTTTTCAGCTGCCTTTTTTGGCTGGAAAAAATCAACAACAAATCCAGCCCGCGAATCAAACACTATTTTTTCAAAAGTGGGAATTCTGTTAAGCACTGGAATACAACCAGAAGCCATTGCCTCCAATGCACTCACCCCAAAACCCTCATATTCCGAAGAAGAAACAAAAAATTCCGCCTTAGAATAATACTCAAGCAATTTTGTGCTTGAAACAGCGCCAGCGAATTTTACTTGCTTTGAAATGCCAAGTTTTTGTGCTTTCTTTTTCAGTCCAGAGAGCAGTCCTTCAAAGTCTCCACCAACAATAAAAAGCCTTGCTTTTTTGTTTTTTTTGAAAACAATGGCAAATGCTTCAAGCAACAAATCAATGCGCTTGTTTTTGCTCAATCTGCCAACAAAAAGAAAAGTGCTTTTTTCTTTTTTGCCGCCAAGCTTTGAAAAATTTTTTAACCGCAAACCGTTTTCAACTATTGAAATCTTTTCCTTTGGCACAATTCGCGAAAAAAGCCTTGCATCGTTCTCGCTTACCGCAATCACTTTGTCCGCAAACCTTAACAAAAACCTGTTCCATGCATAAAAATAAATCCTTTTCAAAAGGCCTTTGGATGTGTGAAATATTCCGCCATGAGTGCTTAAAACAACCGGTTTGCCGTGAAAAAGCTTCAACAAAATAAGGGCATCTGCAAAAAACCCAATGCCATGCACATGCAATACATCACAATCCTTCAATGAAAAAATCACACTTGGGCTTATTCGATAAAAACCCAAATCCAGAAATGGAAGCCTTTTAATGGAAATTCCATTCACTGAATCTGTCACTGGCAACACTTTATTGGAATTAGCACACTTGTTAAGGCAAACAACCCTGCTTTTATGGCCTTTCTTTTTAAGCTCCAAGCAATAATCCATTATAATGGTTTCAATGCCACCCTCACATGGCCAAAACCTGTTGGAAAAATGGCAAATTTTCACTTTTTAAGCCTCCAAACGCCTGCAGCTGTGCCATTAATCAATCCGATCAAAAAGGCTATATCTCGCGCCATTAAAATAAAAAAAGAAGCCAAACCCATAAAAAAACCGCGTTTCAATGCAAAAAAAACAAAGGGTAAAGTGGAAAAAATGAATAAAAAGAGGCATAACATAGCAAAAAACAAGAGATTTTCACTAATCACTGAAAGTACCAAAAAGGCAAAAAACAGCCCCAAAAAAGCAATTTGGGCTTTTAGTGTTTGGGGCGTATAACTGTCAACTGCTGCTTTCGCTGAATGTTTTTTGTAGAGTAAAACACGCCAGAATGCATGAACGTATTTTCTATGCAAGTAATCACTCAAAGAAGAAGGATGCTTGTGGTAAACAATTGCTTTTGGGTTAAATTTCAACAAATAACCCTTTTCCGAGAGCTTGTAACTCAAATCAGGGTCTTCACCGCTTGCTTTTAAAAACTCTCTTGAAAAACCCTGCTCTTTTAAGAATATTTCCTTGCGGTAAGCTGCAGAATAAGAACCAATCCAGTCAATTTTTTTGGATGACTTCATTTTTTTATAACGGTATTCTATTTCAGTTTGAACGAAGCGGGCAATGAATTCCTTTTGCTTTGTTTTGTAAGCGCCTTGAACACCTACAACGCGTTTGTTTTTAAACGGGGAAACCATTTCTTCAAGCCAGTTTTTTTCAGCAATACAATCAGCATCAATAAACACAACAATTTCATGCCTTGCATTTCTTGCACCATTGTTGCGCGCTGTCGCTGGCCCGGAATTCTTTTGCCTTATAATCTTAATGCCTTTGATTTTTTTTATTCTTTCAGGGGTTTTATCAGTGCTGCCGTCATCCACTACAATTATTTCAAATTTTGCAGAAAATTCCTGTTTTAACAAGGAGGAAATGCATTCGCTTACTGTGCTCTCAGCATTAAAAACAGGCACAATAACGCTTGCGTTCATTAAACCAACTCACTTTGTGCCACGCACTATATATTTAATGAATGTTTTGCCACTTTTGGCAAGCCTGATGAATTCTTTTGGGTCAGCCAATCCTTCTTTTATTTTTCCAA
>JAFCFP010000016.1 GCA_017608575.1 Candidatus Iainarchaeum sp.
CATAACATCACAATTTTCTTTGTTGTATCAAGAACCAGTAAATAAACAAGTTTTTTTCCATTTCTTCATAGTTTTTGAATTTTTTGCTTACAATTCTCCAGAATCTTTCATTGTGTTTCTTTTCCTTTAAGTGTGTTATTTCATGAAACACCACGTATTCTATCAAATTTGTTGGAAGGTATTTTAGTAGTGTGTTAATCGTCAGATTTTTTCTTTTGCTGCAACTTCCCCATTTTGATTTCATTTTCCTAAAATAAACTTGGTTTAAGTTAACATTAAACTCATTTGTTGTTTTTTCTGCAAGTGCTCTTACTAGTTCCCTAAAGCTTTCATCACTTCTGTCCAATTCAAGTTTTTTGTTCTTTACTTCTTTTAGCGCTGTTTTAATGGCAAAGTTCTTTTTGTTTATCCATTTGCTATGCTTTTCTATTATTTCTTTTTCTTAAAGACTTGTAGTTTTCCACAAATACTTTTGAAGCTGTGCAGAAATAGAAAAAGCAGGACTGGGAAAAGAATACATTTTGTACAATATGCCGCCATGCGTTCTAAAAAAAGAACAAAGAAAACACTTACAATTACCTTCACAAAGCACGCTGGCTTTTTCAAAAAACAAACGCATTACTATTTCAAAAGAAGTTTCCCTCATTTGCGTTAAAAAACCAGAATGCAGTGAATGCATTTTTAATGAAAAATGTCCAGGGATATGGCATGAATATGCAGAACACTATGGATTGGAAGAATTCAAACCAATAAAAGAAAACATTACTTAAGCACTTTTCCAGTTTCAATGAACCACAAATACAAGTCAAGTTCAGCCAAATTCAAACCAGTTTTTTCCGCCAGTTCTTCAAGCAAGATTTCAATTTCCAAATACTTTTTCTTAGAAAGCGTTTTAGGCTTGATTAAAAGAGAATACTTACACAATAAGTCAACAATGTGGAAATCAATTATCGCCACATCAGTAAAACCTGTATTGCGCAAAAAATGGCTTGCTTCCTTAAAGCCAAGTCCTCGAACATTTTCAACCAGCCAATCTCTTGCCTTTTTGCCGTTTTTAAAAGAGTTAATTTTTTCTTTAATGCAATCACTAAACCTTTGAGCTTCCCAAATAAATTCAGCACGCCTATTAGGATAACGATAGCCCAATTCACGCAATTTATTGGACAATTTTTTCTGCGAAAAAAAACAAAAACCATCACCAATAGCGCGCTGAATTTTAATGCCTTTTTCAGCATTATAGTTTGCGGTAAGCAAGCAAAAGCACAATTCTTTGAATTGTTCAGTGCTCGGTTTTTTGCTCAAGACCTTAAATTCACGCAATCTCTTGGCTATTATTTTGTGAACAGGGCTTTTTTTAAGCACTAAAACATGTTGCACTAGTTCATCCATTATAATCAATTAATTGATTTCCACAAGCCATGCAAATTACAATAACTCCTGGCAATAACTTGTTCTGCAGAGACACTGAATTCTGCTTCAGGCTTGTTTCCTGGTTTTAAAAATTTCCTAAAAACAATGCCGTCAGCCAACACTTCAATCCATTCAATGAAATGCGATTGCTCCATTGGGTGTTCAATTGAACCAATTTTTACCTTTAAGCCATTGGTGGTTTTTTCAATTATTGGCACGTGTTTTTCTTTTCCATCATCCTGGGTTTTTTCATTAAGCAATTGCATTGGCTGACCGCAACAGACTAACTCTCCTTTGCCAGTGTGCAATACTTCAACAATATTACCACAAACACTGCACTTAAAAACCTGCCTTACTTCAGTCATTTTACAACACCTCTTTGCTCAGAGAGAAGCAAGTGGTCTGATTCAATTTCCACCAATGCTTCAAACAATTGTTTCACTCTCTTATTATCAGATTCAAGGAAAGCATTTTTATAAAACTTAATTGCACGCGTTTCGCGTTCATGTGATTCCTGCAAATTAAGAGTGTAATCTTCACTGCAAGAATCCATGCCCTTTGGAATGCTTTCAAGTTTTAGAATTTTTCTCCAAATTGAAGCGTGCTCTGCTTCCACTTTTCCAAGCGCTTTGAACAATTTCCGTGCTTCAACTTCATTGGCTTTTTTTGAAGCACAAAAATAAAACGCAGCATTGCTTATTTCAACTTCAAGAGCTTTTTCTGCATTTTTTTTGTCCTTCTCAGAAAGCATTACATCAAATGACACAACTGCTTCCTTAAACTCCTTAATAAATTTCCTTTTAGCGCCACAAAAAGGGCAATTTGCAGGAGGCTCATCTCCAATGTAAGCATCACCGCAAATTTCACATCTCCACAATTTAACCATTTATTATTCCTCCTGTTTTTACGTTAGGTTCCATGTATCTGATCATGCTCCCAGCAATCATTCAAAAAACACTCTTCTGCCTTGAAATCCCTTTAAGCAAAGAAATAGAAAAGATAGGCTTAAAAACATATTTGGAAAAAAAACTAATATGGTTCGTATTTCAAACCAAGCAATTTTGGGGTTTTTGGAGGAAAATTCAAGGACCCCGTTTGTAAAAATTGCAAAAAAACTCGGCGTAAGCGAAACCGCAATAAGAAAAAGAATTAAGAAAATGCAAAAAAAAGGCATTATTAGAAGGTTCACAGTGGAAGTAAACCCTAAAAAGCTTGGCTATAAAGTAATGGCCATTATTGGATTCGATGCAGAACCAGAGCACTTGCTCAGCATTATGGAAAAGGTTAAAAAATTCAAGGAAGCAAAAATTGTTTACTCTGCAAGTGGTGACCACATGGTTTTAATGGAGTGCTGGTTTTTTGATTCCAGTGAACTGCAAAAATTCAACAAAAAACTAAAATCAATCGAAGGCATTACAAAAATCTGCCCTGCCATAATAATTGAGAGAATAAAATAGCAAGCAAAAACAATTAAACATTAAAAGCTACTTCAAACGCCAACTGTTTCTATAACGAACTTCACAGAATAAATCACTGCAATACAAACAATCATTCCACTCACAAAAAGCTTTATGCCTTTCACTCTTTTAATGCGAGAGGTTCTCTTTATTATTATGTAAAGGAACGCTCCAGCCACAAAGGCAAAAGCTGAATAAAACATTTCATGGAATGGAAAAATCATTGAAGCATAAAGAATTCCAAGTAATGGATAAGCATCAAAGAAAATATCCACCAAAAGGCTTTTGTAGAATTTTTTGTACAATTCAGTTAAAGCCAGTGAAGCGGAAACGGTTGAAAGAATAAATGGCCCCAACAAAAGCAGTCCTGGCAGGAAGGGCCTTGAGTGAAGGAAAAAGAAAATTGCCATTCCTTCAATGAAAAATTCAACATAATACACTGGTGCATTGGCTGAAACAATTGCCTTGCTTTTTTCAATGTGTCCCCTGCATGCATAAAATTTTTCAAAAAGGAAAAAAACAGAAAAACCCAAAAAAATAAACAAAAAAATTGCCTCTCCAAGAATATATTGTCCCGTGAAAAGCTCCGGCAAAAACTGCAAAAAAACAAAAGCAGTGAAAAGACCAGAAGCAAACTCAGCAATATCAGTGTAAGGAATCTTTTTCCACCTAACAACAACCATTGTAAAAACATCGGCAAAAACAAGAATAAAGCCAAGGAGGAAAAGCAATGGGTAATCCATTATGCTTTGCCTCCTTTAACCGGTCCAAAGAAACCCATTTTGGAAAACTTTTTATTCTGCTTCACAAGGATTCTTTCAAGGGAACGAGTTGAAATGAACACTAATGCAACAATTGTAAGGCATGCGAGCAAGCCGCGAAACTGCATTTCAATATCCATTCCATCCCCCCTTAAATCTTTCCAAAAATGTCTGGGCTGTCAAATAGGTAAAAAAGCCCATTCCAACAATAAGCCCAGCGAAAGCCATTCCTACAATCACTTTTCCAGAGTAAAACATTTTTTTACCCCCATTACCTTACACTGGAGAATCTCCTACTAATCCAGTCAATATACTTTACATCCTCAAAACTCATTTTTCCTGTTGTTATTGCCTCTTTTCCTGTTTTTTCATTTGCGGAATTACTGCAAAAGTCATTGCTTTCAAGATTCTTCGAATGCACTAGAACAATGAAAAGCACTAAAACCGGAATAACCGAAACAATGTCAATCAATTTCATCACCCTCGGTAAAATTGTTCTCTGGCAATATCCTGCTGAAAACAAACGAAAAAAGCACTGCACTCAACCAGTTTTTAACCCTGTACGCGCTTTCAATCAAAGGGTTTTCGGAAAGCAAGTTTTCACCAACCATCTCATTCCACCTCCTTTCTCTCTGAATAAAAAGCTCAACGCGCAAATAAAAAGAATCCGTAAAAAAAAGAACACTGCAACCAGGTGCAACGCTTAACACGGTTGCTAATAAAGTGAAACACGGCACTGCCTGTTAATTGCTTCATCTATTGCCCTGCGAATAGTGCGCAGTTCTTCCAAGTCTTCAACCACGCGCTTTGAACCAAAGCCAAAAACCTTTGTTCTTTTAAGGTCAAGCACATATGCATTGCTTTCAGTGGCTTTCCCTGAGAGAATTCTTTCAAATTTTAAAAGCTGTCCTTCAAGCTCGCGTTCGCGCTTGATTATTTTTCTTTTAAGTACGGCTTTTGGGTTTTCCACAAAAAATTTCATTGGAACTGAAGCGGTTTGCTTTATGAGGCCAAATGCAACAAGCTCTTTTAAGACAGAATAAATCTTTTCCCTTGGAATGCCTGTTTCTTCAATGAGCTCTTTTGCCTCGCGGGGTTTTTTGTCAAGAAGTTTAAAGAAAACCTTTGCGTGGTTTATGCCAAATCGTGGAACCAGCTCGGAGCAAATTCCTTTTAATTGGAGAATCTCCTCCTTCATCCCAACAACCAAAAACAAATAGGGCAAAAGTGATTAAAAATATATCTTTTTAAACCTTTTGGTTAATTCAATTAAAGTTTTAAACTTTTTCGTTTATAATTAGTTCAAAGGGTTTTTGTGGAGGATTTTTAATGGTTGATGATACTGACAAAAAAATACTTAATTTAATGATTCAAAACCCAGCAATCACCCAAAAAGAAATAGCCAAAAAAATAAAAATAACACCTCCAGCTGTCCACAGCCGGATTCAAAGACTGAAAGCAAAAGGCGTTATAAAAGGAATGGTGCCAGTGTTAGACCTTTCAAAACTTGGATATGATATTACAGTTGTAATAATGGCAACAGTAAAAAATGGAAAAATAAAAGAAGCCGGTGAAAAATGGTCAAAGGACAAAAACGTTTGCGCTGTTTACAGAATAACTGGAAAATCCGATTTAACAATAATAGCCAAATTCAAAAACACAAAAGAGTTAAGCGACTGGAACCTCAAATTGGCTTCCGACTCGGAGTACTTGGAGAGAGTAAACACCAGTCTCGTGTTTAACAGCGAAAAAGACACTCTTATTCCGAACGAAATTTGCTGAACTATTGCAGTGCTCCAATTACATATTCGGCTATTTGCACTCCGCACCTTACCTTTGCCTCTTGCGTGTTTGCTCCCTGGTGTGGAGTGAAAATTATTTTTTCACAGCTTAACAGTTCCTTGTTTTTGGGTGGTTCTTGCTCGAATACATCCAGTGCAGCTCCTGCAACTATTCCTGCATTAATTGCTTCAAGCAAAGCTTTTTCGTCAACTATTCCACCGCGGGCAGCATTAATCAATCGAACTCCTTTTTTCATTTTTGCAAACTCTTCTTTTCCGATCATTCCAATTGTTTCCTTTGTCTTTGGAACATGCACTGTAATAAAGTCTGATTTTGAAAGCAATTCATCAAATTCTGTTTTTTGGGCTCCAGCCTCCCTGAACACTTCGTCTTTTGCAAAAGGATCAAATGCAAGCACTGTTGTATCAAATGCCTTCAGTCTTTTTGCCACTTCCAATCCAATGTGCCCCAGACCAATTATTCCAATTGTTTTCTTGTAGAGCTCTGTCCCCTTAAAAACATGCCTTTCCCATTTTCCAGCTTTCACTGAAGCATGCCCTTGCGGAATATTCCTGCACAGTGCAAGCATTAAAGCAATTGCGTGCTCGCAAGCACTAATTGAATTGCCAAAAGGAGTGTTGAGAACCTTTATGCCTTTTGCTTCAGCTGCTTTGCGGTCAATGTTATCAAGGCCTGTGCCAGCTCTCCCAATCACCTTTAATTTCTTTGCTGCATCAATTATTTCCTTTGTTACCTGGGTTCCACTCCTCACAATTATGGCATCAAAGTCTGCAATTTTTTCCACAAGCGCTGGACCTTTTGATTCAAAATCCTCAACCACTTCAGCACCTGCTTTTTTCAATACTTCAATTGCTTCTTCAGCCAAGGGATCGGTTACAATTATTTTCATTCAATTCCCCTCCTTTGAAAGCAATTCATCCAATGCAGTAGTTACTTGTTTTACGTCATCAATTGAAAAATCAGCCATGTGGGCAATGCGGAAATTCTTTTCTTTCATTGGACCATAACCATTGCTTATCATCATTTGCTTTTCGGCCAATTTCTTGTTTATTTCCGCAATATTTAGGCCTTTATTGTTGACAATTGTTGTAACTGTCTGCGAACGATAACCTTCCTCAGCAAAAAGCTCAAAGCCACGCTCAACAGCCCAGTTTCTCACATAGTCAGCCATTTCAGCATGCCTTGCAAACCTTTTCTCAATGCCTTCTTCAAAAAACCTGTCCAGCTGCTTGTTGAGGGCAAAAATGTGGGAAAGAGAAGGAGTTGTGGGTGTTTGCTTTTTCTCAGACCAGTATTTTTCAAAGACCTCGAAATTGAAATAATAACCCTTGTTTTTCAATGTTTTTGCTTTCTCCATTGCTTTATCGCTCACAGTGAACACTGTCAGACCAGGCGGCAAACCGAATGCTTTTTGCACTCCAGCAAAACAACAATCAATGCCCAGCTTGTCAACCTCAATTTTTACAGCACTCATTGATGAAACAGCATCAACCAAAAACATTACATCCGGAAAATCCTTCATCACCTTTGCAATCTTTTCAAGATTGCTCATTACTCCTGTAGAGGTTTCATTGTGCACAACAGTCAAGGCATCAAAGTTGCCTTCTTCAAGCTTTGCCCTTATTTGGTCTGCTTTGACTGCTTTTCCCCATTCAACCTCAATTCTTTCATTTTCTTTTTCACACAACTGCACTGTTTTACTCCACTTGTCACTGAAAGCACCCATTACTGCACTTAATGCTTTTTTTTCAACGCAATTGCGCGCGGTTGCTTCCCAGATGCCAGTAGAAGAACTCGTGCTCAAAAAAACCCGTCCATCAGTGAACAAGAGTTTTCTCAGCTTTTCCACTGTGTCTTCCAATAAAAGCGATGCCTCCGGTGTCCTGTGCCCAATCATAAAATGGCTCATTTCGTTAAGTATTTCTTTGTCAACCTCAACCGGTCCCGGAATATATAATTTTTTATATTTTATTTCATCAACCACTCCCATGCAAAAACCTCCCATTAAACACTAAACTCATCAATTTTATTAAAAACCAGTCCAGTTATTATTTTTGGATAAAAATAAGTTGATTTTTGGGGCATTCTTTGACCTGCAAGGCATGATTTTACCACTTGTGATTTTTTTGTTGCATTCATTAAAAAGGCAACATTGAATTTTTCAGAGTCAGCCATTTCAATTGCTTTGGAGAAATCCTTAACATATTCAATTTTTTCCTTCCTTGCAATCATTTCCTTTGAAAGGCCAAGAATTCCTTCAATTACGAGTTCGTGCAAAATTGTAACATCCAAGTCTCTTATTTCCTCGCTTTCACCCGGAATCAATTTATCCAGGTCAGCGTCCTTTTTAAGGGAAAACAAAACATTTTTGCCATTGGATCTTGCAATAAAGGCTTTTTCATTTGCTTTTGCTGAAAGGGTTTTTTTGAGCTCTTCAATAGAACCATTGATTTCTTGAACATCAAAGTTTTCCCTGAGTTTTTCAACAAAACCAGAAAAATCAAAACCTTCAAGCCCATAAATCAATCTATGGGTTGGCAGTACTATTAAGCCAGAGTCATTCAATTCAACCAAAGTCATCATGCACTTGTCCGCTTGTGGGTTTTCTTTTTTGTACAATAAAGCGGTTTCATAGCGGTGATGGCCATCAGCAATAAACAGTGTTCTGTCCTTCATTTCATTCTCAAACACTTTTACTTCTAAAGGGTCATTAACTATCCACATTTTATTGCGAACACCATCATCAAACACTACGTCAACAACTGGAGTGCGTTGAGTGATTTGCTGCAAAAGATTGGAAATTTTGCCAGCGCTGTCCTCATAAAGGGAAAAAATGCTTGAAAAATTTGCCTTTGTTGCCCTTAAGAGTTCAAGCCTGTCTGCTTTTGGCCCACCAAGAGTGCGTTCATGGCCTTTAACAGCGCCGTTTTCCAAGTCTTCCAATTTAACCAATGCAATGAATGCTTTTCTGGAATATTGTTTTCCATTAATGGAAAAAATCTGCTCGTAAACATAAATTGAGTTTTTTTCATCCCTTTTAAGAATGCCACTTGAAAGCCATTTAGTGAAATTTTCAGCTGCTTTAGTGTAAAGGTTAAATTTTTTGTTTTCTTCCAGTTCTTCGCCTAAAATCAAGTGAATGCAATTGTTTGGATGGCGCTTTCTTAATTCATCCCTGTACTCGCGGGAAATAACATCATAAGGCGGTGAAAGCACCTTGGACATATCGCCAATTCTGTCAAAATCGTAATGGACTCCTTTAAAGCCAAAAACCTCAACCAAAAAAAAACCTCCCTGCTCTGCTGCTGCCATAACAGCGTTTTGGAAAAAATAATTTGGGAACGCAATTGATTTAAATAGTACTGCTGTTTTTTCGGTGGCAAAGGCAAAAAAATTAATATTTAATCAAAAAATTCAAGTTTTTCAAAAAAAAAATAAAAAAATTAAAATAAAAATGAAAACTGCTTAATTTTTTCCAAAAAATTTTGCAACAATAGTTTTTTAATTGTTTTTTAATTCCACTTTTTTTAACCTTCTTTTTAATCCAGTTAACAGTTTATTGCATTCCAAAAGGGTTTTTTTAATGAAGTTTTCTGATATTGCAAAAAAAAGGTTCATTGTTTTGACTGAAATTTCACCAAACACTCAAACGGGTTTTGCCCTAAAAGCAAAAGATTCAGTGGATGGAATAATCGTCAAAGCCCCAAAACTAGAACAATCCACTCAACAGCAAAACCCGGAAATGCAAAGCATTAAAAAAGCAATTGAATTGAAAAAACAAGGAATTGAAAGCGCTGCCACTATTACCTGCAGAGACCACCCACGCGAAGATGGAGAAATCACCAACATGATCTCAGAATCAAAAATTGAAAACATTCTCGCATTATGGGGTGAACCCCACAATGGACCATACAAAGGCGGCTACAATTTTGCCGACACAATTGCCTTAATCAAATGGCTCAAAGAACAAGAACTCGAAACATGCTTTATTGTTTCAAGCGATCCATCTGCAACAAAAAAGCCATGGCAGATCTCCGCTTTAAAGAAAAAAACAGAAGCAGGCGCTTCCATTACAATAACCCAGCCAATCTTTGACATTGGCCTGGCAAAAAGGTTTTTTGAAAAGGCAAGAATGGAAGCAGATGGATTAAAACTCATTGCAGGGCTAATGCCTGTAAGCAATGTAGAAGAAATTTCATTCGTTCAAAACATCCGCGGCATTGGAGTGCCTGAAGAGGCACAAAGAAAGCTCCTTTCAAACGAAAACGGTGGATTTGAATTTGTGCTTCAAATAGCCGAAGAACTAAGAGAAAGAGTTGACGGATTCCACTTGTTTCCCCTTGGAGAAAAGGAAAAAAACATTGAATTACTCAAACAATTAAGGTGAACTATTTCTTTGCCTTTTTTGGTTGCTTTTTTGCAGTGCTCTCCTGTGCGGTTTGCAGTGGGGAAAGGTGCTGCACTCCAATGTTCAACGAAAACTCGATAACTGTTTTTTTGAACACATAAGTGCTTATTGCTGCCACAAGGAACCCAACAAAGATTGCAAACACCCTCAATAACTCCACTGCTTCAACTGTTCCCTCTGCCTGCGAAAGAGGCGAAATGAATTCATAAAGCCTTAGAACCTGTGAAACCAGCAATAATAGCCCTGAAACCGTAAGAAAAGTTGGCATTGGACAAATTGAACTGAATCCTTTAGTGTAAGAGGCAACAAACCACAGCGCGGCAGCCAAAAAAGCAAATGAAAAAATGTTCACAAGCATTGAATTGAACACCATGCCGGAAAGCTGTGAAAGAAGCAAAAAATTAATTATGAAATAAAAACAAAAAGCGATTGCCATTGTTCCCTTACTTACAAGACCAAAGCGGGCATGCCTCTTGAAATCAAACAATACAAAAAACAAAACAATCGAGCCAAGCAAAAACCAGATAGTGGAATAAAAATCCTCCACTCCACTCAAAGCATGGCCAGTAAAATAAACCGAGCTCACCAATGCAATTGGTCTTACAAGAATAAGTGGCAAAACCAAGTAAATGTAACGCCAATAAATGTGCTTTTTTGTGATTCTTTCCACTGATTTAAGCGCTTCCTCCAAAAAATACACAGCAAACCAGCCCACCAAAACCGCTATAAAAAAAATAACAGCTTCAAGGGCATAAATTGATGTTAATTCTCCAGCCATTCACAACACCCACATTCCTCCAAATTAAACATTCAAGTGCCAGTATCAACAACCCTGTCAACGAATTGCACCAGGCTTTCAGCCAACTCACTTTTCATTCCCTTTTCAACAGAAATAAGCACTCCCTCAATCCCCCAATTTCTTATTTTTCCTGACAGAAAATGAATAAATTTTGCCACAGTGTGCAATTGATTGTAGAGAAGCAATGTTGACACTGAATCCAAAAAAACAAACTTTTCAGCCTTTACGCTTTCCACTGCTTTATCCAATGCAATGCTTATCTCCGTTAAACTATGCGGTGAACTTATTAAAAGGCATTTATCACCACTGGCTTCAGCACCAACTGTTTCACTCAAAGTGTCAATATAAAAAAGGTTCTCTGCCTTTATTTTATTCTTTCCAAGCAAGGAATTCAGGTTTTTATAAGGCCAATTCAACGAAATATAAATGCCATACATTTTCCGTTCATTAACAAGAAACCGCAGAATATCAATATTGTTCTTCAAATAATTCTTTGAATTTGAAATAACCAAAAAAACCTGTCCCTTGGATAAATCCTTTAATTCCTTTTTAACGCTAGCCATTTAACTCCAATAAAAACAATCACTAAATAATATTAAATTATTACTGTTTTCGCTTGCGGCCCTATTTGTGCTTCTTTTTGGATTTTTTGGTTCTGGCAAATAATACGGTTTTCCCTGAAAACTGCTTATACCAAGCAAAAACAGTCAAAACCACTGCCAGAGTAAAAGAAAGAGACAAAACATTAAACCAGTCAATTGAATGCGTTTCCCTAAAAACCCAGCCCACAACAAACTGACTCAAAGGATTCACTACAAGCGAGGACAAAAACACCAATACAAAAATAGCTGCAATTTTTAAATTATCCTTAGCCATAAAAAAAACACCACTAAAAGAACACAATTCAACTACTTAAATCTTTACATAATAAAAGTAAAACCAGCATTAATCGTGCTCTTCAAACATTTTGTTCTGCACTTCGTCTTTTTTTCTAATGTATTCTATAAGCATTGCAGCATGCTCTTTTTCTTCATCGCGGTTGTGTTCAAGCAATTTTTTGAGCTCTCCATCCTTGGTTGCCTCAATTCTCTCCTGATACCAATTAATTGCCTCTAATTCCTCGCAAAGCGATTTTCTGGCGCGCTCCAAATCCATTGTTTCATCACTCAAATTTTCCCTTCCTTCCATTTCTCCAGTCATAAAACAACACCTCTAAACAAAATAAACGCAAAAAGAATTAAAAAACACTCACAATTTTTTGCAATAAGAAAAAATCCACAAAAGAACCACTGCAAGCAATGAAACAATTGCACCGTAAACAAACGTTGCATTGCTTCCAAAAAAATCCCAAGCAAAGCCAGCGATTATGCCACCCGGCAGCATTGCCAAGCCAGTGAAAGCCTGAAACGTTCCAAGAGCAGTGCCACGCGTTCCCTCTGAAACCAAATCAGAAACAAACGCTCTCTCCGTTGCATCCACAAAAGCAAAAAAAACACCATACAAAAAGAAAAGAAAAACAAACGAATTAAAAGAATTAAAAAAAACAAACCCAAAGCACACAATTGAAAAAAGAAAATATCCAAAAAAAAGCACTTTTTTTCTCCCAATCCTATCAGAAAGCATTCCAGCTGGAACAGCAAAAATTGTTGAAACAAGCTGGAAAACCGCATACATTGCAATTGGAATTACAACCCCCAAACTGCCTGAAAAAAACTCCGAGCTCCTTAGTACAAAAAACATGTAACTAAAATTGGCAAAAGCAAAAATTGTTGCAATAAAAATAAACACGCGCAGTGAAGAAGGCAAAGCCCTCAAGCTTACGCGAAGCGCTTTTGTGGACTGAGCAAATTTTTTCTCTCTTACAATAAAAATCGGCAAAAGCGAAACAAAAGAAATTATTCCGGCAATTAAAAAAATTGAACGAAACTCCACAGCAAAAAACCAGAAAAGAAACAAAACCGCCAGAGAGCCAAGCACTGCTCCACCCGAATCAAGAGCACGATGGATTCCAAAACCCTTGCCTCTGACACTGCGCTCGGTTGAAGAAGCAAGCAATGCATCCCTTGGAGACTGCCTTAAACCCTTTCCAAGCCTTTCAGTTGAACGCAGCAATAAAACATGCGGCCAAGCAACAGAAAAAGCCAATAAAAACTTTGACAAAGCAGAAATTGCATAACCAACCAAAACAAAGGGCTTTCTTCTACCGATCCTGTCCGAAAAATTTCCAGAAAAAACCTTAAAAAACGCAGCAATTGTTTCCCCAACACCTCCAATCAATCCAACAGCCAAGCCTGAGCCTCCAAGGGACTGAAGAAACAAAGGCAAAACTGGGAGAACCATTTTGCTGCCAGTGTCATTAATAAAACTAACCAATCCAAGCAACAAAACATTCCTTCTGTTCAAAAAAACCCTCCAAAAAAGTGATTAAAAAAAAAGACAAAAGGATTAAAATGGTATTTATTACCTATTTAACTCATGCTTCACAGGAAAGAACACTCAAAGCAAAAGGAATGCGCGCATTGTGCAAAGAAACCAAAAGAAACAAGACTCATTTGGAGCAACATTGGAAAACGTGCAGCAATATGGCTCGTAATAATAACCGTTCCACAGGTTTTATTCCTTGGGTTTTTGTTCAATTCATTTCTGTGAAGCTTTTTTCAAAAAAGCAACAAGCTTTGCTGCAGCAATTGCCCTATGAGAAAACTCATTCTTTTTGCTCCGCGCTAAATGCGAGAGAGTGCAATTGAACCCATTGGGAATAAAAATTTTTTCATAAGGCAAAACATCCTTTTGGGGATTGTGAACCCTTGAATCAATCTTTCCACAAAGAACGCCTTTAAAAAAATGAAACTTTTTTCCATTACGCGTAAAGCAAATAATTGTTTCAAAACGCGCCTCGCGGGGTTTTCCTTCAAGTTTTTTCAAGAGCCCTTCAAAGCCAAGTTCTTCAAAAAAGCGTTTTGCCTGCGCGCCCGGAAAATTATTGAACGCTTCAAAAAAAACACCAGTGTCCTCAACAATGAGCGGTTTTCCAATTGCATTAAATGCCTCTCGTGCTTTTGCTTTAGCGGTTTCCTTCAACGAAAGCCCTTTTTTCTCAAAAAGGAACATTTTTTTCCACTTTAAATGAATGCTGTTCTTTTTAAGAATTTTGCTTATTTCTTCAAATTTGTGCCTGTTGCCTGAAACAAAAAACAAGTCCAATCAAAAAAACCCCCTTTCAAGAAAAAGAAATAAAAGGCAAAACACTTTTATTCTTTCTTTTAATACTACTATAAGTGACAAAAAATGAATAAAGCACTCAAAGCAAAAAAAGCCATGGTTTTCTTAATTGCCTTTGCTGTTTTTTTCAATGGCTGTGTTCAGGAAAACGTTCAAGAAAAAAACGAAAAAGAAATCGCAATACAGGAATGCCAAAGGCTCTGCAATGAAGCACTCACCCAAGGAAAAAACCTACAAGATGGACCGTGCCTCAGCTCTGGAGAAAAAACATGGACTTTGAAAAAATGGGTGTGTGATGTTGCGCATTCGCCAAGAAAGGCAGTCGACAACCTGAAAGAAAACCAGTGCCCTGAGTTCGGGGTTAACGCAAACAGTTTTGTTGAATTCTCACCTGAATGCCGTTTTATAAGAGCATTTGAGGGAAAATAAAGGGGGTTTTCCAAATGAAGCCATGGCATTCAATTCCAGTGGAAAAAATACTCAAAGAACTTCAAACAAGCCCAAAAGGGTTAAGCAGTGAAGAAGCCCAAAAAAGGCTTGAAAAATATGGAAAAAACGAAATAGAAAAAAAAGCAAAAATCAATCCATTAAAAATATTCATAAGCCAGTTCACTGACTTCCTAATACTAATCCTAATAGCTGCAGCAATTATTTCCTATTTAATGAGCTTTCTTCCAGGAAAAGAAGAACACCTCTTTGATTCAATTTTAATAATAACAATACTAACCGCAAACGCAATAATTGGATTCATCCAAGAATACCGCGCTGAAAAAAGCATTGAGGCATTAAAAAAACTCAGCGCTCCAAAAGCCCGTGTTATACGCGATGGCATTGAACAAGAAATTGATTCGGAAAAGATTGTACCAGGAGATATTCTGGTGTTAGAACAAGGAGACAAAATAACAGCAGATGCAAGAATAATAAGCGAAGTGAACCTTGAAACTGATGAATCAGCCCTGACAGGAGAAAGCCTGCCCGTGGGAAAAACAGAAACAACACTAAAAGAAAAAACATCGTTGGCTGAAAGAAAAAACATGCTTTTTATGCAAACCATTGTAACACGGGGAAGAGCAAAAGCAGTAGTAATTGGAACAGGAATGGACACTGAAGTGGGCAAAATAGCCAAGCAAATTGCTGAAACAGAACAAAAACCCACCCCCTTCCAAGTTGAATTGGACAAACTCGGAAAAAAAATCGGTGCAGGAATACTGGTAATAATTGCATTTGTTGCAATAATTCAAATCATTTTAATTGGTGGTTCAATTGTAAACATTTTCCTCACAGCAATCTCTCTGGCAGTGGCTGCAGTGCCCGAAGGTCTTCCAGCAATTGTAACACTTGCACTCACAATAGGCGTTAGAAAAATGTCAAAAAAGAACGCCCTTGCAAGAAAACTGCCAGTAGCGGAAAGCCTTGGCTCAGTGGACACAATCTGCACTGACAAAACAGGAACACTCACTGAAAACAAAATGACAGTAAGAAAAATATTTATTCCGGGAAAGGAACTAAAAGCAGAAAATGAAGGCCTCTCACTTCAAAACAGCCAAAAAGGATTGGTTGAACTGCTAAAATGCAGTGTTATCTGCAACAATGCAGCAATCGGCAGAGATAAACACGGAAAAAAGAAATACTTGGGTGACCCAACAGAAATAGCCCTGCTGGCATTAGCTGAAAAAACAGGAATGGACATAAAAATAGAAAAAGGAAAAGCACACCGTTTAATGGAGATTCCTTTTTCAAGCGATAGAAAAATGATGACCGTTGTATGCAGCAAAGGAAACAAAAAAATTGCGTATTCAAAAGGCGCGCCTGAAATAATAATCGAAAAATGCACCCACATTCTATTAAATGGAAAAAAAGCAAAACTCGGAGAAAAAGAAAAAAAAGAAATCCTTGAAAAAAACTCTGAATTCGGAAAACAAGCTTTAAGAGTGCTGGCATTTGCATTCAAGGAAGTGAAAGGAAAAGAAACAGAAAAACAACTCGAAAAGGAACTCACTTTCCTGGGATTGGAGGGAATGATTGACCCGCCAAGAAAAGGAGTGAAAGAAGCAATAAGCGATTGCAGGAAAGCAGGAATAAAAGTAATAATGTTAACAGGAGACAATATTAACACTGCAAAAGCAATAGGCACAGAACTTGGCTTTAATCCAAAAAAAGCCCTTACAGGACTACAAGTGGATGAACTCTCGGAAAAAGAACTAAAAAACGCACTAAATGAAACAGAAATATTTGCAAGGGTTTCTCCCTCGCACAAATCCAGAATATTAAACGCCTTGCAGGAAAAAGGAAAAATAGTTGCAATGACTGGAGACGGCGTAAATGATGCTCCTGCTCTCAAAAGAGCCGATGTTGGAGTGGCAATGGGAATACGCGGCACGGATGTTGCAAAAGAAACAAGCGATTTGGTTTTATTGGATGACAACTTCATAACAATAAGAGATGCAGTTGCAGAAGGACGCGGAATATTTGACAACATTCAAAAATTTGTGAACTACTTGCTTTCATCAAATTTGGCGGAAGTACTGGTTGTATTCATTTTCACATTGCTGGCATTACAAATCGAATTCGGAAAAGGAGCAATAATACTAACAGCCGCACAGCTTTTGTGGATAAATCTCTTAACAGACGGCTTGCCAGCAGTAGCACTTGGCTTGGACCCAAAAGCAGAAAAAATAATGGAACGCCCTCCCCGAAAGAAAAACGAAGGCGTAATCAATAAAAGAATGATTTTTTCAATAACTGCGATTGGCGTAGCAATGACAGTCGTAATAATGGGGCTTTTCTTGAACGAATTCTTCACATCGGCACATGAATTGCCAGAAAAATTCATCAGAGCCCAAACAATGGCCTTCACTTGCTTTGTTGTATTTGAAATGGTGCGAGTGCAAACCGTGAGAGCAAACTTTAAAACAAAAATTTTAAGCAATAAATGGCTATGGCTTTCGGTTATTTTCTCTTTCCTCTTGCAATTAATGGTTCTCTATTCACCACTCAACAAATTTTTCAAAGTAGTTCCATTAAGCTTAATTGAATGGGTAGATATTGCCATAGGAGTGACAATATTTTTGATCCTCAGCTTTATAATTGTAAAAATTGAAAAAAGGCTTTTTTGGAGGGATTAAAAAAATGAAAAAAACAAAAATACTCTGCACTATTGGACCGGCATCGGAAAAAAAGGAAACAATAAAAAAAATGTTCGAAGCCGGCATGGATGCTGTCAGAATTAACACTTCACACGGCTCCTTTTCAGAATACATTGAAAAAATAGAAACAATCAGAAGCATTGCAAACATTCCCATACTAATGGATACTGCCGGCCCCCAAATAAGACTTGTAAGCAAAAAAATAATAAAACTGGAAAAAGGAAAAACCATTAAGGCAGGATTCACTCCAAAAAAAAGCCTTTTCTTTTCAAAAGACTTTTTTGAAAAAATAAAAGAAGGAAAACGCATTCTTTTAAGCGACGGCTTGTCCGAATTGCAAGTAATAAAAAAGAACCCCCAAAAAAAAGAAATAATTCTCAAAGCGCTAAACTCCATTACATTAAAAGGAAACATGCATTCAAACATTCCAAGCGTTTACCTCAACACACCGATTCTTTCAAAAAGGGACAAAAAAGTAATAAGGCTTGCAAAAAAAAAGAACATTGATTTCATTGACCTTTCATTCACCCGCAGAAAAGAAGACATCATAAAAGCAAAAAAACTCCTCAAGGGATCAAGTGTTGGAATAATTGCAAAAATAGAAAACGGTGAAGGAGTGCAAAAAATAGACGAAATCCTTACAGAAGCAGATGGCATAATGGTTGCAAGAGGTGATTTGGGATTAGAAATTCCATCAGAAGAGGTTCCACTAGTTCAAAAAGAAATAGTGAGAAAATGCAACCAAGCTGGAAAAACAGCAATAATTGCAACACAAATGCTTGCCTCCATGGTTGAAAATCCAAGACCAACGCGAGCAGAAACAAGCGATGTAGCAAACGCTATTTTGGACGGCGCAGACTGCATTACCCTCACAAACGAAACAGCCGTTGGAGCCTATCCAGTAAAAGCAGTAATTGAAATAAAAAAAATAGCGCTCAGAACAGAGCCATTCGTAAAAAACAGTGTTTCAAGCAAGCTCTTAAAAGGAATCCCCGATACTGTTTCAAAATCAATCTACAATATGTCAAAACACTTACCGGTTAAAAAAATAATTACAATAACAAAAAGCGGTTTTACTGCAAAAATGATATCCAGATTCAAGCCATCACAACCAATCATTTCCATTACAAGCAATCCAGCAGTTGAAAGAAAACTAAAAATTTGCTATGGAGTCACACCAATGCTAATGGAAAACATTCCTGAAAAAAAGAAAATAGCAAAAGTAGCGGAACAATGCTACAAAAAAGGCTTTATTGGAAAAGAAGACCTTGCAATTTTTACGGCTGGAATATATTTGGCAAAAGAACCCTCAAGCAACACAATCCAAATACACAAAATAAGCGACCTTTTATACCATGCAAGGCGGTGAATTAATGGACTTCTTTAAAACACTTGAAGAAAGGCAGTCAATAAGGTCCTTCACCGAACAAAAAATCGAAAAAAGCAAATTGGAAAAAATACTAAAAGCAATAAACATCGCACCATCTGCAGGAAACCTCCAAGCATTCAAAATAGCAATAATTGAAAAAAAAGAAACAAAAGAAAAAATTGCAAGTGCAGCATTTGGACAAAACTTTATATCAAAAGCACCACTAATACTTGTGTTTATTGCCGACGAAAAGGAATCAGCAAAAAAATACAACCAAAGAGGAAAAGAATTATACTGCATTCAGGATGCAACCATTGCAGCAACATACGCAATGCTCAGCGCAACAGCCCTTGGCCTTGCAAGCGTCTGGATTGGTGCATTCAATGAAGAAAAAATCAGAAAAATCATCAAAGCAAACGAAGGACTCAAACCAATAGCAATAATCCCAATAGGTTACGCTGCAGAAAAACCAAAAAAAACCCCGCGAAAAAACATAAGCGAAATACTGTTTAAAAAAATGATTTGAAAATGGAAAAAAGCAAAAAAATCCTTTGGTTGTTGCTGGCAGTGAATATTACTGCAATAATAATTTCAATAAGCCAATATTATTTTCACCAACTTTCAACAGCCATTCAAAAAAACGTTTTGCTTTTACCGTTTATTCCAGATTGCCCACTCGCAACACTAATGGTAATTTCCTCAATCTTTTTGATTTATTATTTCAAAAAAAAGATTCACTGGTTTTATTTCCTGGCTTTTTCCTTTGCACTTAAATCAGCACTTTGGACAATTCTTGTAACAGTTTTTTTCTCACCTTTTCCATTAATTGAAACAGGAACACTGCTCATACTTACAGCACATGCTGGCTTGCTGGCTGAATCAATGCTTTTAGTGCCACAACTAAAAACAAAAAACAAACATCAATTAATTCCAATTGGGTGGCTTTTTTTAAACGATTTAATGGATTACTTTGCAGGAACACACCCACCGGTTTTTCATGCCAAAATAAGCGAAATATTCGCTTTATCCCTTATTTTAAGCGGGTTTTCAATAGCCTTGACAATGCTTCTTGCAAGAAAGAAAATGGCACCAGCCAACCTTGAAAAGTTTTTCAAAAAAATTGGAAAAAAATAAGAAAAACGCAGCACTGCACCGGCAGCACCGCGCTATTGAATAACCTTAAACATTCTTACCTCTTTTTTTTCTTTTTGGTCTTTTTTTTCTTTTTGGTTTTTTTCTTTGTTTTCTTTTTCTTCTTTGTTTTCTTTTTCTTCTTTGCTTTCTTTTTCTTTGCCACTTTTTTCACCTCACATAATTTTTTTACAATGGAACAGTTGAACAATGCTGAAAAACATGCCAACGCTCCCAACACTTTTTCAAAAACCATTCCATAGGAATGAAATTTTCAAATATAATAAGTTTAAGTAGTATTTAATTGTTGCGTTTGTAAAAAAACAAACTTTTTTTTTAAAAAAAGTTTTTAATTTTTTTAACTTAAAAAAATCAAAAAAAATTTAAAAAATTGAAAAAGAAAAAATAAAAAAATTTTAAAGACCTGAAAAAACTGGGAAAAATTTCAAAGGAACAGGTGAGAAAAACAAAAAAAAAGCGAAGGAAATTCATTCAGCGCGAAGTACTTCAATGGGATCAACCTTTCCTGCACGCCAAGCTGGATAAAAGCCCGCAATGATTCCAATGATTACTGCGAAAGCAAAAGCCTCACCAAGCAAGTAAAGCGAAACATAAACAGGAAAGCCAACAATTTTGCTCAAAGCCATGGCACTAATCCATCCAATCCCTAGCCCAATTAAGCCGCCGACTATTCCCAAAAAAAGCGATTCGTATAAAATCATCCTCATAATGTTTGCATCAGTCCAGCCTGTTGCCTTCAATGTCCCAATTTCCTTAAACCTTTCCATTACACTCATTAACATTGTGTTAATTATTCCAATTCCGGCAACAAGTGCTGAAATTGCGGCAACCGCAAGCACTAAAAGGCGCGCTGTTCCAAGAATTGAAGCAAGGGCTTCCCCAAACTGTGAAGCACTTATTGCTTTAAGCTTGTTTGGATACTTAAACTCAATCATTTTCGCTATCTTTTTTGATTCCTCTGGATTGAAAATTTGAACACTAAAAAACATTACTTTGTTTTTTGGAAAACCGGTTATTTCGCGAAAATCATCAAGACTCATTAAAATTGTGGAATTGAATGAAACCGAGCCAGTGTCAAAAACTCCAACTATTTGGAATTTTTTGCCGTTTATTTTAATGGAGTTTCCCAAAAACTTGTTGTATTTGTCCTCTATTTCTGTGCCAATTACAACTTTGCCCTTTTCACCTCGTTTAAGGTTTCTTCCCTTTGTTATTTCACCACCAATTCCAGCAACCCTGTTTGGATCGCCTGAAAAATCCGAGCCAAGCAATCTAACAAGGCTTGCACCCATTAAACCACTTTCTCCATACCCCAAGTCTTTTCCATCAATTGATTCCGCTGGCTCCATTACAATCGCTGAAACGCTTTTAACGCCATTAATTGCTTCGAGTTTTTTTTTGTAGTCTTCATCAAGCATTGAAAAAAACGGCGTACTGCTCCCGCTTTCAAGAACAATAATTCCTTGAATTTTGCTGACAGTTCCGACAATGTTTTCAGTGAGGCCATCAACAAGTGATACAAGAGCAATTATTGAAGCAACTCCAATTATTATTCCAATCAAGGACAACACTGTTCTGCTTTTTCGCCTCCAAAGATTTTGAAATGAAAGTTTAAGCATTGATTCACCGTTTTTTGTTTTTTGATTTAAGCATTCTCCCCGTTGAAATTGATTCAATCAAGCCATCTCTTAAATGAACTCTTTTTGTTGCATATTCAAGCAGGGAAACATCATGTGTTACAATCACAAATGTTTTTCCCTCTTTTGTGTTAAGGTTGCACATTAGGTTAATAACATCGTTTCCTGTTTTTGAATCAAGGTTGCCTGTTGGCTCGTCTGCAAAAATTATTTCCGGGTCGTTTATAAGAGAACGCGCTATTGCTACTCGTTGTCTTTCGCCGCCACTCATCTCTGTTGGTTTGTGAAGCATT
>JAFCFP010000061.1 GCA_017608575.1 Candidatus Iainarchaeum sp.
AATTTATGACGGTATTCAAAGACCGCTTGAAATCATAAAACAGAAAACCGGCGATTTTATTGCACGTGGAAGTGAAGCCTGGGCTTTGAACAGGGAAAAAAAATGGCATTTCAAGCCAACGGTTAAAAACGGAACAATGGTAAAAGAAGGACAAATAATCGGCTTGGTAAAGGAAACCGAAACAATTACTCAAAGGATTCTCGCACCAATTGGCTTGAGTGGAAAAATCTCCGGCTTAAAAGAGGGAAATTTTACAGTGGAGCAAACAATTGCAATGATTGAAGGCAAGCCGGTTAAAATGATGCAACGCTGGCCTGTTAAAAAGAAAAGGCCATATGTGAAAAAATTAACGCCATCTGAATTGCTTACCACTGGTCAGAGAATTGTTGATTTTTTCTTTCCAATTCCAAAAGGCGGTTCTGCAAGCATTCCAGGACCATTTGGCTCTGGAAAAACAGTAATGCAACACCAGCTTGCAAAATGGGCTGAAGCTGACATCATTGTTTACATTGGATGTGGTGAACGCGGAAATGAAATGACTGATGTTTTGACTCATTTTCCAAAACTCGTGGATCCAAAAACAGGAAAGCCTTTAATGAAGCGCACTGTTTTGATAGCCAACACTTCAAACATGCCTGTTGCTGCAAGAGAGGCTTCAATTTACACCGGCATAACTATTGCTGAATATTATCGCGATCAAGGATTTGATGTTGCATTAATGGCTGACTCCACTTCAAGATGGGCTGAGGCATTGAGAGAGGTCTCCTCTCGCCTGGAGGAAATGCCCGGAGAAGAAGGTTATCCTGCTTATTTGGGCACCCGTTTGGCTGAATTCTATGAAAGAGCTGGAAAGGTTAAAGCCTTGAGTGGAAAAATCGGTTCTGTTTCAGCCATTGGCGCGGTTTCTCCTCCTGGTGGAGATTTCTCCGAACCAGTAACACAGAACACTTTGCGGATTACAAAAGTGTTCTGGGCACTTGATGCAACGCTTAGCGAGAGAAGGCATTTTCCTTCAATTAACTGGCTGGATTCTTATTCTCTTTACATTGACGAAACAAGCGCTTGGCTGGAAGAACACGTTAACAAGAAATGGCCTGTATTGCGCGAAAAGGCAATGAATTTGTTGCAAAAGGAAGCGGAATTGCGCGAAATCGTTCAAATCATTGGACCTGATGCTCTGCCGGAAAGAGAACGCTTAACTTTGGAGATTGCAAGAATGGTGAGGGAGGATTTTTTGCAACAGAATGCATTTCATGAAGTGGACACTTACTGTCCACTGGAAAAACAGTTCGCAATCATGGATGTAATTCTTTACTTCCATGAATTGGCTGAATCACTGGATTACATTGTTGCAGAAAAAATCGCCGGCTTTAATTCAGTGCAGAGAATTTCAAGGCTTAAATTTGTTCCAGCTGAAAAAATTGACAGGGAAATCAAGTCCTTAAGGAAGCAAATCAAAATGGAATTCGAGGAATTCAAAGCAGAGTCAAAGAAAAAAAAAGCAGGAGGTGAAATGAAATGATTAAAGAGTACAATACAATTGACAGAATTTCAGGGCCATTGCTGTTTGTGAAGAACACCAAAAACGTAAAATTTCAAGAAATGGTGAAAGTAAGGCTTCCGGATGGAAGGGAAAAAACCGGCCAAGTGCTTGAAGTTACTGAAGACATGGCTGTAATTCAGGTTTTTGAGGGAACAGACGGAATTGATGTAAAAAAATCCAACGTTAAATTTTTGGGCGAAACAAGCAAGTTAAAAGTAAGCGAGGCAATGCTTGGAAGAATTTTTGACGGCTTGGGCAGACCAATTGACGGCGGCCCTGAAATAATTGGAGAAAAAGAATTGGACATTAATGGCCAGCCAATAAACCCAACAAGCAGGGATAACCCAAATGATTTTATTCAAACAGGAATAAGCGCAATAGACGGCATGGACACGCTTGTAAGAGGCCAAAAACTGCCAATTTTTTCAGGCGCTGGCTTGCCGCATAACAAATTGGCTGCACAAATAGCAAGACAGGCAAAAGTTCTCGGCGAAAAAGAAAAATTTGCAATTGTTTTTGCTTCAATGGGTTCAACCCGTGAGGAAGCGAATTTTTTTCGCAGGGAATTTGAAAAAACAGGCGCATTGGAAAAAGTGGTAATGTTTTTGAATTTTGCAGATGATCCAGCAATTGAACGCATAATAACGCCAAGAATTGCTTTAACTGCAGCGGAATTCCTGGCATTTGAAAAAGGAATGCACATTTTAGTAATCCTAACAGATATGACAAATTATTGCGAGGCATTGCGTGAAATAAGCTCTGCAAGGGAAGAAGTGCCCGGCAGGAGAGGATATCCAGGATATATGTACACTGACCTTGCAAGCATTTATGAAAGAGCTGGAAGAATAAAAGGCAGAAAAGGCTCAATCACCCAGCTGCCAATTCTCTCAATGCCTGATGACGACAAAACCCATCCAATTCCGGATAATACGGGATACATTACAGAAGGACAAATAGTGCTAAGCAGGGCACTGCACAGGGAAAACATTTATCCACCAATTGACATAAGGCCTTCACTGAGCAGGTTGATGAATGCTGGAATTGGCACAGAAAAAACACGCGAAGACCACGCGGATGTAGCAAACCAGTGCTATGCTGCTTATGCTGAAGGCATGGACAAAAAAGACCTCGTTGCCGTAGTAGGTGAGGAAGCATTAACTGAAAGGGACAAAAAATTCTTGAAATTCGCGGCAGAATTCGAAAGGAAATTCATAAAACAAGGATACAACGAGGAAAGAAGCATTACTGAAACACTGGATATTGCCTGGGAGTTGTTTAAAATAATTCCGGAAAGAGAACTAAAAAGAGTGCACTTGGAATTCATTGAAAAATACCTGCATGGAAAAACAAAAACACAGCGAACAGAAAAAAAAGGGAAAAAAACCAGCAAAAAAGAAACACAACAAATCAAAACCCGCAAAAAAGGCAAGAAAAAAGTGAGTAAAAAATGATTTCAAACGTAAAGCCAACGAGAATGGAATTGCTAAAAATAAGGAAACGAATTGAATTAGCCAAAAAAGGCCACAAGCTCTTAAAGGATAAAAGGGATGCATTGTTCAATGAATTCTACAAGGAAGCAAAAAGCGCAAAAGAGCTAAGAAAAGAAATGGAAACAGTTTTGAGCGAAGCGTTTTCTTCACTGGCAATAGCGCAAGCTCAAATAGGCAGGTTAATGGTTTCACAGTTCGCTCTCACTGCTTCCCGGACAGCTAGCATTGATTTATTAGTAAAGGAAAGAAATATTATGGGAGCCCATGTTCCAATAGTGGAAGCTGGAAAAATTTCAAGAAATCTTGCTGAAAGAGGTTATAGTATTGTGGGTTCATTATCCAACTTGGATGATGCTGCATCTCTTTTCGAGCAATCGCTTGAAAAAATTGTTGCATTGGCTGAAAAAGAAACATTGCTTGAAAAGCTTGCGTTTGAAATCAACAAAACAAAAAGAAAGGTTAATTCCCTCGAAAAGGTAACAATTCCGAGAATGGAGAAAACAAAAAAATACATTCAATTACGATTGGAGGAAAGGGAACGAGAAACAATTTTTACGCTTAAAAAAATAAAAAAGAAAAAAGAAAAAGCAACAAAAGGAAAAGAAAACACAAAAGCTTGAAAAAATTTTTATATTTTTTTATGGAAAGGATAAAAATATGCATTCAAAATCAAAAATTCTTGCATTGCTTATAGTGTCTGTTTTCTTTCTTGGCTTGGTTTCAGGAATACTAATTTTAACCCTTTTTACTACGCCAGAGTCCCTGCCAGTTCAACAGAAAACCCCTGAAATCACAGCACAACAAAAAGAACCACTTAAAGCCGGAACCTTTACTGCACAAGTAAACATTGTGGCTGTTACAAGCAATGGCGAAGGAATGCTTTCAAGTGCGGAAGTGGAAATAAGTGATGGCAAAGGCAGAATTCTGTTTAACACAAACCCTTTTGTCGAGCCAGATACACAGTATTCAATTGAAACCGCAAAAGAAGTAGCTCAAAAAGTAACAGGAAAAGATTGCAGTGGAAAAGATTTCATTTACTCAATTGATGCAGGAGATGCAAAACTTGTAGGCGGTCCAAGCGCTGGCGCTGCATTAACAATTGCAACAATTGCAGCAATTGAAGAAAAACCTGTAAGGGAAGACATTGCAATCACTGGCACAATCAATAAAAACGGTTCAATTGGGCAGATTGGGGGAGTAATTGAAAAAGCCCGCGCTGCAGGAGAACACGGCATAAAACTGTTCCTTGTGCCAAAAGGACAATCAATTGCCACTGTTTATGAGAAAAAAACAGAGGAAAAAAGAGGAAAGGGTTTTTACTGGCAAAGAACATGGTATGAACCAAAAACCATTGACTTGAATGCAGCAATGTTTGAACAATACGGAATGCAAGTAAAAGAGGTTTCAAACATTTATGAAGCACTAAAATATGCACTTTAGATTTTTTGTACTTTTTATAGACCTTTTTTTAATCTCTATAGCCACCTAACAAAAAAACAAAGTTTTAAATAAGAAAAAAGCTAATGTATTAATCAATAAAAAATGAAAAATGCTGAAATCCTTTTATGGAAATGGTTGAGGTGGTGTTGGTGAAAAAATTCTCCCAATTAATAATTCTTTCTTTTTTTGCTTTGTTGTTGGTTTTTCCAGCAATAGCTGCAAGCAATGAAGAAACAAACGCAATGGTGCCAGAATGCAAAAACCTTTACTGGTTTGACAATTCAAGCACAGAATGCGGTTACAAAGAATTCTGCGGAACATACATGTACTACGGTCTAAGAACATTTGAAACAAAAGAAGA
>JAFCFP010000062.1 GCA_017608575.1 Candidatus Iainarchaeum sp.
CTGGCAAGCGCAAAAGGCGGGAGCCACGAAGCAAGATTCACAAGAACAATAAAAGCAATAATAAAAGCAAAAGAATTCACAGAAGACGACGAAGAATACTTGTACGAGGTTCTCACACTGCTCAGGGATGGTGCCCTGCCAAAAGCAACAATCAAAAAAATAATTAAACAAGTGAAAGGAGAAATAAACCCCTTGAAGATTCTTGCAAAAATAAGAGCAGGAATTGCACCAGAATTCTTCCAAAAAACATTTATCACAAGCGCAGCTGACACAACAGGCCCAAAAGAAGTTATCCTCTCAGAATACCTTGTAGGGGGCAACAATTAATGGACAAGCAAGCTGCCAATTAATGGACAAGCAAGCTGCTATTAGGCTTCTTGACCAAACTTTTAACAATGAATTCAACGAACAGCAATTCGCAAGATTCGCAACAGAACTGTTCAACAAGTTTGAAATAACAAAAAAAACCTGGACTGTCTGGAAGGAATACCAAAACTACATTGAATCATACTATCAGCTTGGAAGCTACCAGCACAACAAAAAAACAATAGACGTTCTTGCAGTAAAACTCAAAAAAACTAGCTCAAGGGACAGAGCAAGGACAATGCAAAGAAACTTCATAGCCAAGTATCTTTCAAATGCTGATAAAGACGCTGCACTAGTTGCTTTTTATGGAGAAGACCCCCAGGATTGGAGATTCTCATTTGTAAAGATGGAGTACCGCCTCCAAGAAGTTGAACCCGGCAAAGTCAAGCCAGTGAAAGAACTCACTCCAGCAAAAAGATGCTCTTTTTTAGTTGGGAGAAATGAGCCAAACTACACCTGCAAAAAACAATTCCTCAAACTAATAATGGAGGAAAAAATAAACCCAAGCCTTGAAGAAATAGAGCAAGCATTCAGCATTGAAAACGTTACAAAAGAATTCTTCCAAGAATACAAAGAACTCTATTTAATGGTAAAAGAGTCGCTTGAAAAAGTCATTCAAAAAAACCCTTACGTGAAAAAAGAGTTTGAAGAAAAAAACATTTCAACTGTTGACTTTGCAAAAAAGCTCTTAGGTCAAATAGTCTTCATTTACTTTTTGCAAAAAAAAGGCTGGCTTGGCGTAACAAAAGACGAAAAAGGCAGGTTCAGAGAATGGGGAACTGGACCAAAAAACTTTTTGAGAAAATTATACGACAAGCAAATTGTTGACTACAAGAATTTTTTCAACGATGTTTTAGAGCCATTGTTTTATGAAGCGCTTGCAACAGAAAGAGATGACGATTACTACAGCAGGTTCAATTGCAAAATCCCTTTCCTGAATGGTGGATTGTTTGAACCCATTAACGACTATGACTGGGCTGGTACAGAAATCGTTTTGGATAACACAATTTTTGACAAGATACTGAGCACATTTGACAGGTTCAACTTCACAGTAAAAGAAGACGAGCCGCTTGAAAAAGAGGTTGCAATTGATCCGGAAATGCTTGGAAAAGTATTTGAAAACCTTTTGGAAGTTAAAGACAGAAAATCAAAAGGTTCATTTTACACGCCAAGAGAAATAGTTCACTACATGTGCCAGCAAAGCCTGATCAATTACCTTGAAACAAACACTGGCATTCCAAGAAAAGACTTGGAGAAATTTATTCAATTAGGGGACTTTGCACTGGACCAAATAATCAAAGAGCAAGAGCAACTCAAAAAGTATGGAAAAACATATGACATTAGTGAAAAGCATTCTCTTCCAAAAACCATTAAAGAAAACCATGCAAGAATAGAGCAATTGCTAAAAGAAATCAAGATTGTTGACCCTGCTGTTGGCTCCGGGGCTTTTCCTGTTGGAATGATGAACGAAATAGTGAAAGCCCGCTCAATCCTTGCACTTGTTTCAGGAGAAGAAAAAAGCATTTATGACTTAAAAAGAGAAACAATTGAGAACTGCCTGTATGGGGTTGACATTGATTCTTCTGCGGTTGACATCGCAAAACTGAGGTTCTGGCTTTCCCTAATAGTCGATGAACTGGACATGAAGAACATTAAGCCATTGCCAAACCTTGACCACAAAATAATGTGCGGCAACAGCCTGCTTGAAGAATTTGAAGGAATAAAGCTCTTTGACGAGCGCTTGCTTGGAAAAACAGAAGACCACTCTTTTGAAATCGAGCAAGTGAACAAAAAAATCAAGAACCTCTACCTTGAGTTAGGGCAAATTCACACCGGAAAGAAAAAAGAGGAAGGCCGAATAAAAGAGATTCAAAGGGAAATAAAAAAGCTCAAGAAAAGACTGGCTGAATTAAAAGAAGGTCCAAAAGAGGAAAGCAAACAACAAACCCTCAGCGATGCCTTGAACAAGCGCATTAAAGAATCCCAAAGAAAACTCGCTGAACTGAGAAAACTCCAAAAAGAATTCTTTAACGAACAGAACAGAAAACGCAAAAAAGAGCAAGCCGAGCAAATCAACAAGCTTGAATGGGAACTCATAGAAGAAACCCTCAAAGAACAAGAAAAAGAAGAAGCAATCAAGAAGCTAGAGCAATACAAGAAAAACAAATCAAAGCCCTTCTTCCTATGGAAACTATATTTCTCAGAAGTATTCCAAAGAAAAAACCCCGGGTTTGATGTAGTAATAGCAAACCCGCCTTATGTTGATTCCGAAACTATGGTTAAGGAAGAAAAAAGAGTTAGGGAAAATTATGCCGCACTTTTTAAGTCTGCTAAAGGAAACTGGGACCTATTTGTAATCTTTATTGAAGAAGGCCTATATTTACTCAGGAATAAAGGCGTGATTTCTTATATCGTTCCCAACAAGTTCATCTCTGCCACATACACTGAAACTTTACGGAAGATACTGAGTGAATATAAAATGTGTGAAATTAGGGATTACTCTCATCTTAATGTGTTTAAGGAAGCAAGCGTTTATCCAATTATTTATGTGTTGGAAAAATCAAATAACAAAAAAGAAGTAAAAATGACGATGATGGAATCTCTCACTAAACAAAAATACACAAATGTAATATCTCCAGAAATATTTTATGGTGATATTAATTGGGCACGTTATTTTGTTGAAAACGAAACAATTCTCAACCTTCTTTTGAAAATTTCTAAGTATTGCTCTGTTTCCAGATTCTTTCCAAAAATTTCCGGTGCTGCAACTGTTAGTGAAGCATATGAGATTAAAAAATTTATTAAAGAAGCGGGAAAATATTCAAAATATAAAAAATTAGTAAATACTGGCACTATTGACCAATATGTTAATTTATGGGGAAAGAAAAAAACAAGATATATAAAAAGCAGTTTTAACAAACCAATAATTCTTGACAAAGACCTGAAGAAATTTAGTCTAAATAGGTATGTACAATCTAAATCAGAAAAAATAATTGTTGCCGGGATGACAAAGAAGCTGGAATGTGTTTTAGATAAAGGAGAGTGCTATGCAGCAAAGTCTACAACAATTATCTTACCCGGAGAAAAAGACTTGAGATTTTTACTTGCAATATTAAATAGTAAACTTATATCCTTCTGGTATCAACTATTCTTCAAATCTTTGTCACTTGCCGGAGGATTTATCCGAATTGGGGGGCATGAACTGGCAAAAGTGCCATTAGTAGACGCGACTCCGGGAGCGGAAAAAAAGCTAGTAAAATTGGTTGACCAAATTCTCGCCATCACCAAATCTCCTGATTATTTTGACAACTGTGCTAAGCAAGCTAAAGTCAAGAAACTTGAGGCTGAAATTGACAAACTTGTTTACAAACTTTACGATTTGACGCCTGAAGAGATAAAGATTGTTGAGGAGTTAACTCAAAATTAGTTAGGTGCCTGAATGTTGCAAGAAAGAAAAAGTTTAGCTTTTTGGATTGTAGCAGGCACTTCTATAGGAATAATTATTACAGTTATACTTTATGGGTTATTGGCTCATTTTGTTGAGATAAGCGGAAACCATCTTCAGTTTATTATAACTCTTATAATTTTAGATAAAAAGGTTAATTTTGATTTAATTTTGCCATTCAACACTGAAATTGTAAATATCATTCCGTCGATAGTAATTGTAAGTATAATAACAATAGTTTCAATTTTCTTTATGATAATTTCATTAGCATTCAACTTTAGGAAAAAGTTCTCGGATTATATAGTTGATAAATGGATTATAAATACTCCTGAAGTTGGATCATATTTTGGAATTCAAATAGGCTTCGTATTGGCTCTTTCAGCTGTGCTCTTGAATTTTTATGACATGTATTGGGCATGTGTTTTTCTTATAGATTTGATTATTTCTATATCTTTAACTCTTTGGTTTTTCCTTTGGTTTTTGAATAGGTCAAATAAAAAGGGTTTGTTTAAAGAACTCCAAAAAAATATAGAAGAAACATATGTTACTGATACCAAGAGCCATCTAGAAAATAAACTTAATAGGATTTCAGAGATTGAAGTAAAAGAGTCGGGAAACTACTATCAAATCAATTTCAAAAAGCAGGAAGGAAAGAATAAGAATTTGCCGAAAGCAACAGAATCCAAACATAATACCCCTACAGAGGCCATAATTACAGATAAGGTAATTAAAGAGAAGATTATTTTTGCTCCATCAAATGCAATAGTTAAAATTGATGAAAACAAAATGGTACGAATAATCAAACAATTTAAAGAAACCGAAGACATTGTTAATATTATATTGATTAAAAATAACCAATATACCCGGAGAAGTAATCCGACACATATAATACACATTACTGATGAATTTGAAAAAAGTGAAAAGATTAATCAACTATTGGAACAACTATTTGAAGCAACAGAATTTATTGATTTTAAGGATATTGAAGCGTTATCCGATTGGCTTCAGATAGTTTCACAATCCAGAGAAAATGATCCAAATGAACTTGAGCAAGACTTTGAATTCTTAAAGAATATTTCAATCAATTCAATAAATAAAAATCCAAGTTTGTTTTATACTATTTTGGATATTCTGGAGCAAAACTTTGATGAAAACCTGAGTAACAATGAAAAAATGATGCAACAAACAATTGGTCTTATTTATAGTCTAAAGAAAGAATTCACAAAAAATTTGCAGATGCTGCGATA
>JAFCFP010000063.1 GCA_017608575.1 Candidatus Iainarchaeum sp.
CTCAAAGTCAATAGGCACAATTAAGGGAACTGATTACAATGTTTCTTACTCTTATCCTAATAATCCAAAAGTTGGGGATAAGATCACTCTTACTGTTACGCCTAGCGGGGTTTATAATTTGCCTTGCCCCGGCGGTAATGCCGAGGGAGGTATACTGTGGGATTACACTACGCCGAATCCAGCAAACTATGGTGGAGTAAAGCAGACAGGTGGAAGCCAGTCAAAAAGCTATACCTTTTACGAAGGTCCAGGAACTTATACTTACACAGTTGGAATTACATGGTGCAACGACTTGGTAAACATTTGTAATTTTTGCCTTTTTAAGCAGGAAAAATATGCTTCACCAATTTCAGTAAACGTAAGCGCAGCACCCACTCCGACTCCTACCCCGACTCCTACTCCGGTTACTCCTACTCCGGTTACTCCTACTCCGGTTACTCCTACTCCTACTCCGGTTACTCCTACTCCTACTCCGGTTACTCCTACTCCTACTCCGGTTACTCCTACTCCTACTCCGGTTACTCCTACTCCTACTCCTACTCCGGTTACTCCGACTCCAACGCCTGGTAACCAGCCGCCAACTGCAGATTTTTCTTTTTCACCTTCTAATCCAAAAGCAGGGCAAGGGGTTAATTTTTATGATGCCTCTATTGACCCTGACTCTGGGCCAAGTCCGTTGAGTTATTCTTGGGATTTTGGTGATCCATGGAGTGGTTCAATGAATTCCAGCAATAATAAGAATCCAATGCATGTGTTTTACAAAGCTGGAACTTATAGTGTTAAATTGACAGTCAGTGATGGCGCGGATTCTGCCAGCAAAACAAAAACAGTGACTGTTGGAAAGCAGTTTCCCGGAGATAACCCGCCGGTGGCAGTTATTGAAGTAACAGACAATGGCGGTGGAAGTTTTTACTTTGATGGCTCTAAATCATTTGATCCAGATGCAGGTCAATCAATTTCAAGCTGGAATTGGAAGTTTGGAGATGGCTCAAGTGGTTCTGGTGCAACAATAACGCATAGTTTTGCAGAGGGTTCTTATATTGTTGTTTTGACTGTTACATCCAATGGATTGAAGGGTTCTGCTACAACCAGTGTTTCTTGGTTTGTTGTTCCCGGGAATCATCCTCCAGTGGCTTCTTTCACTTGGTTTCCCTTTAGTGTTAAATTGAATGAAACAATTGTCCAGTTTGTTAATGATTCTTATGATTTGGATGGAGATCCTTTAACTTATTCTTGGAATTTTGCTGACCCGGCTTCTGGTGCTGACAACTCGAGTTCTGCAGAAAACCCAGAGCACTTGTTTGTTGATGATGCTGGCAGGGGTTATTTTGATGTTGTTTTAAGTGTTTCAGATGGCAAAGCAACTGACACTATTCAGAAAAGAATTTTTGTTGGACCATTGCCTAATCTGCCGCCTGTTGCTGCTTTTGTTTACAAGCCACCTAATCCAATGGCATTGGTGGATGTTGTTAAATTTGACGACCTTTCGTTTGATTTGGATGGCGGTGGCATTGTTGGAAGAACCTGGCTAGTTAATGGCATTGATGCAGTGCCTGGAGATCCTAATGCTTTGGGTTTTGAGAAAACATTTTTTCCAAGCGGGGTTTATAATGTTTCATTGTATGTTGAGGATTCTGGCGGTTTAACTGATTGTGTTGTAAAACAGGTTAATGTGTTGGATGCTGATCCGGCTTTGATTGCTAACATTCCAACAATTGTTTCTGTTTCAGCAGATGATGCAGTAATTGGAGATGTTGGAAGTGCAACAGTAAATGTAAGAGTGAATTGCAAGGGCGGTTTGCCGGGTGTTCCTTTTTCCAATCCACCAGTGGTGAAAGTTGGATTGGTTGACTCTATTACCCAGCAGGATATTGGTGTTGGACAGGTTACTGCTTCTTGTGCTGATTTTGATGCTGGCTTTGTGGCCCAGTTTAATGTTTCAAAGCCTGGCACTTATCGTGCTGTAGCTACTTTGAAGTCTCCTATTTGCAATGTGTGCGAGGATGGTTCTTATTTTTCTGTTTTTAAGGGGCATGGTGGCTGGGAAAAAGTGCCAGAAATGCATCCATTGATTGCTTTTTTGGTTGTATTGGCTGTGTTATTGGTTGTTGGAAAGAAGCATTAGTGCTTTTTCAATGCAGGCCAGAAAAAGCAAGGAAAAGAATTGTTTTTTAAATTTTCCTTTATATCCTTTTCTTTAATCAGAGTTTTTAATGAGGTTTTTTTATGAGGATTAGAGGGTTTTTTGTTGTTTTTTTGTTTTTGGTTGCATTGCAGGGAGTTTTTTCAGTTGCTGATTCCTATTATTTGCTTTCATTGCAGTCCAGTTCTGTTTCTCCGAGCACGGTTTATGCTGGGGACAATGTAAGCATTACTGCTACTGTGAAGAACAATTCAATTAAAACCACTGCAATGGATGTTAATTTTGAGCTTGTTTTAAGCGAGGGCATGGAACCAGTAAAAGTGAATGCCTTTGAGGAAGAAATTCAATCCAAAGCCCAGAAAACAGTTATTTTCAGGATTAAAACATCAAAGCAGCTTGCTTCTGGCACTTATAAGCTTTCGCTTAAAATGGATTATTTTAATAACGACAAGCATGTAACCCAAACTGAGTATATTGATTTGACCATTTCGGATATTTACAGGCTTGACATAAGCAATTTAAGGCTTTCAGATTACAGCCCACATCAAGGCGAGACAATTACAATAAGCGCTTTGATTGAAAACACTGGGTCGCGTGAGGCAAGAAATGTTTCCACTGAATTGGAAAAGGTTTCTTCAAGTGATTTTGGAAATTTTATTGTTTTCTCTGATTCAGTGAAGTCTCTTGGAAGCATTCCTGTTGGCAGTTCAAAGGAGGTAAAATTCACGTTAATGCCAACAGAGAAAGTAACCCCTGGAGTGTATTCTTTCCAGATTGATGCCAATTGCTTGGATTGCAGTTTTAAAGAAACAGAAAAATTTTCTTTCCATGTTTTTGGAAAACCAGAGCTTATTTTTTCCGGAATTGATTTTGCTGTCAATGGCACAACAGGCAATTCAAAGAAGATTTTCCAGTCATCTTCTTTTTCCCTTTCAGTGCAACTGGATAACATTGGCGAAGAAAAAGCAAAAGCTGTTCAGGTAAGCATTGAATTGCCTGACGGAATTGCTGGCTCAAAAAAGGCATATATTGGAAACATTGACGAGGATGATTCAGGTGCAGCAATATTTGACTTGCTTGTTTCTCGTTCAATTGCTCCAGGTGACAAAGCAATAAAGATTAAAGTGGATTATTTGGATGAACTTGGAAAACGCCAGTCTATTCAAAGTGAATACACAATTTATGTAAATGAATTGCCCCCGGAGTCCCCTGTTGCAGTTTTGGTTTTGGTAATAATAATTCTCGTAATATTATATTTCCTTATTAAAATGATTTTCCGGCAGTTGGCAATGAGAAAAATGTAAAACGAGAATTGCAATGATTAAATTATCCTTTCTTAATCTGTTCAGGAGAAAGTCCCGCACTTTTCTTGGAGTGGGCGGCATTGTTATTGGAGTAATGGCAATTATTTCAATTGTTTCAGTGGTTGATGGTTTTTATTATGAACTCAATGACATGATTGCAAGTTATCAGGGCGTAATGGTGTGGGAAAAAAACACTTTGGATCAAACACTTTCCCATTTGGATATTTCAATTTTGCCGGATATTAAAAAAATTCGCGGAGTGAGAAATGTTGTTCCAGAGATTTGGGCTTTGCCCAAATCAATTGGCGGAAAGCCAGTAAAAGGAATGACAATGACTACAACCATTTATGCAGTGGACTTGAGTGCTTACAGCAAACTTAAATCGAATGTTATTATTGGGGAAATTGCCAAAGGAGAAATGCTAAAACCCAGTGACCGTGGCTATGTTATTGTTTCAAAAAATTATTCTGAAAACAATAACGTGTTTTTGGGTTCAACGCTTAAAATAAATGGAAAAAGTTTTCGCGTTAAAGGAATTTCCGATTCAGGGGCAAGTTTTTATGATGTTTTTTTTATGAACATTCAGGATGGCTGGGAAATAACAGACTACAATTCAGACAAAATAAGTTCTGTTCTTGTTGAACTTGAAAACCCAGAGAAAGATAAAGAAATTGCCAGCCTAATTGAATTCAAGCTTGGTGATAAAGTGGATGCAATGAGCATGTCAGAGGCTTCATCAATGATTGGCGGACTTCTTGGAAGCTTGAGGCTTGTTGCATTTATTGTGGCAGCAATTTCCGGCTTTGTTGCTGGCGTTGGAATAATTAACACAATGTTGATGAGTGTAATGGAAAGAAGCAGGGAAATTGGAACATTGAAGGCAACAGGCTGGACTGAAAGCAATATAATAAAAATGATAATTTATGAGTCTTTTTTTATTGGCTTGCTTGGAGGCATAATTGGAATAATTTTTGGCTTTATTGCAACTGAATTGCTTAAAGATTTTGGGCTTTCACCGGTTGTTTCATTGGGGCTTGTAATACAGGCTTTCTCTTTTGCTGTAGTTGTTGGAGTTATTGCTGGAATTTATCCAGCGTACCGTGCAGCCAAGCTGGATCCAATTGAGGCAATAAGGGGTGTTTGAATTGATCAAAGCAATAAATGTGAAAAAAAGTTATTTGCTGGGAAAGGTTAAAGTGGAAGCATTGCGTGGGGTTTCCCTCAC
>JAFCFP010000017.1 GCA_017608575.1 Candidatus Iainarchaeum sp.
TGTACCAAATAATGCAAAAATTTGCGAAAGATGGGCATTGGGGTGGAATGACCCAGTATGAAACAGCGGGGCGAAACCTCAATCTTTACAAGGTGAGCCCGACATCGCCAAAATGGGGTGAGGTAAGCCTGGCTGACTTGGAAAAGCATTACTCTCATTATGCTGACTGGACTGTCAAAATTGACTCTGGAGAAGTCCTTCCAATAAAGGATTGGTCAATGCCAAAAATAAAATACACTTTAACTGGCACAAAGCCAGGCCATGGTGCTCAAATGGCAAAAGCAATGGAATTAACACCTGAAGAATTTGCCAAAAGGTTAATGCATGGAAGGGTTGGATTAATGGTTGGAGAATATCCAATGAGGAACAGTGAAAGGCTTGTTGATGCAATGATTCATCGCGGTTTTATGGGGCGCAGGTTTACAAGCATTTTGGACATGGCAATTCAAAGACAAAACCAGCTCTTAAAAGATTATTTTTCGTTAAAGGGGGCTGTTAAATGGTCAGCTTACACCAATGCCTATTGGTTTGCAAAACGTGGCGGCAACCAAAAATGGGCTTCTGGTTACATGTTGCCTGATGTTTGGAGGGAAATAAAATGGTACACTGGAGATGATCCATTATACAATGATGCCTTCATTGATTTTTTTGCTAACGCTGGCTCAGACCAAGGTGATTTGTTTAATAAAATGCTTCAAATGCTTCCATGGGAATTTCTTGCAAAAAATGTGTTCGCTCAATTCAAGCCAATGAATGACATGTATGAAAAATTCAAAAACAAGCAGTTAAGGGACAAAGTAGAAAACCTTGCATTTTACTCCAATTCAGAGCCGGATTGCACTGAATGTGGAATAAATTTGTCCGCTTCACAAATGCTTTCATTCAATCCAAACTTTTACGCTGCACAAGGCACCACTTCGTATGTTTTGGAGGACACTGTTTCGGAAAAAGCCCGCGAAAAAGGCACTACTCTTATTTCTTTTTCAAGGCACATGAATTTGAAGGGAAAAGAAGAGGGCTTTCCAGAGGAAGGGGAAATAAACCTAAAACAGGCTTTAAGGGAAGGTAATTCATGCAGGCAAAAAGTTCAAGATATTTTGCCAGGCAAAGCAATGAATTTGGTTTGTGAAAAAGTATTCCACAAAAAATGCCAGCCTTCAACCATTGGTGGAGTAATGGCTTTTGGTGAATCTGTTTCGTATGTTGTTTTCGGATGGAGTGCTATTTTTGCCAGTGCATTGCAACAATTATACTATGCTCCAAAGGTCCAGGACTGCGTGGATGTTGATGAAGGCTATTATGTGCACATATTTGCTCCATCAAAAGAAGAGAAAAAGGGAAGCGAGGCTCCATCACAGCTTTCCACTGAAAAGGTTGCCCAAATGACACAACAGGGCTTTGAAAATTTAATGGCATTGTTTTCATCGGATGAAAACACTTACACTTCACAGGCTGCAAAAAAACTGGATGAAAGCGTAAAGCGTTTTGTGGAGGGAACTCAAAGCGATGACTTGGTGCAGGCAAGAATTGAAACCGAGCAGTTCTCTTCCGGCATACTGAAATCAAACAGGCTTTTCTCTTTCTGGTTTAAGGGAGAAACAAATCCAAGCTCGTTTAAGTCAAATGGAAAAAAGATTATAGGCCAGCCGGATGCAAACAAGTTTATTGAGGTTAATTTCAAGGAAGGAAAGGTTTTCTATGTAGTGGACGAAAACGGCATTACCAAAAAAATAACAATTATTGACAACAACATTGTTACTGCAATGGATTCCACTAATTTAAACATTCCGGCAGAGGAATTCCCCAAAAGGCTCACAGTGCTTGGCTTGCCTTCAAAAAAAGAACTCATTTTTGAAATGAACATTGACTCGGATTTGATAGTAAAAAGCCCTGATGTGTTAGACTGCATTAAACAGGGTGTTTTGGAACAAACAGGGTTGGAGTTTTCTTCATATGGTAGGGAAAGCGGGAACCTTTCAAGTGTCTTTGGAAAGGTTGTAAACATTGTTACAACCACTCACCCAACAATTAAGGCATGGAAAGAAAAGCAAAGAATTGTTGCAGAGGGCACTCCAAGAACAATGGTTGAAGGACCAAACGCAAAAGTGCAAATTTATTCCGACAGAAACACAATGCTGACAAACAATGAAACAAAGCATGTTGGATTGCTAAAATCAATTATTTTTGAAAATGGCTTAATTCTCTACAAACCCTATTCCAACGAATTAATAATCTGGCTTAAAAGAAACAGCCAGGCAACAGTATCGCAAGAGGATGTTGAAGGCATTAAAACAAAGCTCACTGAAACAACAAACCCTGAAACAAATTGCCCTGAACCAGCAATTGACATTGCAGCAATCCCTGTAACTGGCTCTGATTTGAAGGCACAAAAGGTTGAAATGTTCAATGAATCACTCCAAAAAATGGGGCCATTCCAAGTGTTTGAAACTCCAACGAGAAGGTTTGTTTTCTACTCAAAGCTTGTTGACGGGGAATGCAAAGACTTTATTAAAATAATAAACAAAAAAACAGGCGAAGTATACGAAGCACCAATTGAAAGCATTAAGCAGACCTCTGAAGGCGTTCAAGTAACTGATGGCAATGGAAAAGAACACAATCTTGCTTTTTCAGCAGAAAACGGCATTCCAACCATTACATACAATGCTTTCCCGCCTGAAACGCTTACAATGGCTCAAGGCAAAAACGGAGCGTTCTGGTATGATCCTGAAACAGGAATGTGGTATTCTGAAAACGGTCAATTGATTCCATTAATTGAAGCATTCCGCAAAGGTTCTTTAACCCAAGTTGGAAAAAACGGAGAAGTAGTGTCAAGACCAGGAGACAATATTTTAAACGTTCAAACAGGAGCACAATCCCCTGGCTTGTGGAACCTGCCGTCCCTTCCAGAAAGCACGTTGGAATTAATATTCTTTATTTCCATGCTTGTTGGGGCAATTGTTTTGGTGAGAAGAAGAATTTTTATTGTTTTAAAACAGGGCCCTTAATTTAGCATTCAAAACCCGGCTTATTGAATGTATTCTTTCAATCTTCTTTCAAATTTTGAAAATGTAAACGGATTTCTCCTGACTATGCCGAACCAACTGCTTATTGGGCCGGCTGGCAGGCCGAGATTCCTTCGCATTTGTGCTTCATGCCTCAAAAACCTTCTCCCAATAACGCTTTTAACAAACTCTTCCTTTGCTTGGAGAAAGGTGTTGATTATTCCATACTGGTTGTTTGCTTCCAGCATTTTCTTCCAAAAATTAGCCATTGCTTCTTCAGGGTTTTCCTTGCTTTGCACGCGGTAATCCAAAAAAGCCTTTTCAAGTGCAACTATTGACGGTGCAGCAATCTGCCTTTTAAAGCCTTCAAGGCCATTTTGAAGGACTCTCAGTGAATGCTGCATTTCCCTTAATTCCCTCCAATAACGCACAAGTCTTGCCTTTTTTCTAATACCTCCTTTTAAAAGAACATTCCTTATCTCCTTTCTCTGGTTTTGTATTGCTCTTTGCAATGACTCAACTGCCCTTTCGTTTTCATAAATGGATGCAGCGATTTCGTTCCTCCAAGCATGGTAAAATTCCTTTATTGCTTTTGAAGTGTTAATTCCGCCTTCCCGCCATACGTCAAGCCATTTGCTTGCAACATCCGAGTTCATTGCTCTTTCGCCAGGGGGCAGTCCAGCGCCTTCACGCATTAACCTCTCAACAAACTCGCTTATTCGTGTGACTTCCCTTTCCGCTTTCTTGGTTTCTTGTGGAGTGCGGGCTTCTCTTTCCATTCGCATTACGTTTTCAAATCTTGCAATTAAATTGTTAACTTGTTCTTGTGTAAGAGCGCCTCTTTCTCCCCGCAAATTCAAATTTATTTCAACAGGTTGTCTGCGTCTCACTCTTTGACGTTCCCTTGTTACATGCACTGGTGTTTTTACATCTAATTCGATTGGTGCATCCACTCGAAGGTGGTCCGCTTCAAATTCAACAGGCTTGGTTGGACCTTGGTTTTGTGCCGGTTCTTGTTGGCGTTTCTTGTTTTTTTTCCCTCTTTTTTTGGGTGGATTGGTTTTTTTATATCTGGCCGGCGGCATTTTCTTCCCTTTTTTTTGATTAAAAAAGTGTTTTTAATATTTCTTTTATCTTGGCCTTCTATGCCTAATAATCCTTGGCCTTATTGTCCTATTTGGTCCATGGTATTGTGTGGCTGAAACTCTTGTTTCGCCTCTGTGAACTTTTACAGGTGTGTCAACTCTAAAATGCACTGGAGCTTTTGCTTCAATTTTTGTTGGTTCGAGTTTTACCTTTTTTTTCCCTTTGTTTTTGCTCACCTAAAAACCACTCTCCTATTAATTTAAATAAGTTAATTTTATGGTTGGTAAATATCTTTAATCATTCCTTTATATTTAAACCTTTGCAATTTGTTTTTTTCTTTTTTTGATTGAGAGTTTTTGGTTCAAAATGCGTTATGTTTTTAATTTCCTTTTCTCAGCTTCTTTTTATGAGTAAATTTTTGTCTGGAAAGGTTGTGCAAGGCTTTGGTGAAGGCAAGCGCTTTCTTTCAATGCATGAGTACAGGCAAAAAGTGCGAGAGAGCTTGGGGTTTTCTCCTTTTCCGGGAACGCTAAACATTGAAACAGATGTTTCAAAACTGAAAGAATTCCTATCCAAATCAAAAGCCATTCATTTGAACGGCTTTGAAAGGAACTCAAAGCGTTTTTTTGGAGTAACACTTTACAGGGCGTGGATTTCTTCATTTAATGCTGCACTCGTGTTTCCTGAGAAAAAAAGGCACCCTGAAAACATTGTTGAAATAATTTCCGATATTAATTTGAGGAAAAAATTAAAACTCCGCAATGGCGATGAAATAAAAATACAGAGGTGGAATGAATGAGGATTGGAATTGCTGACACAATGTTTGCTAGAGCAGACATGGGCGGACTGGCAATCAAAACAATGAAAAAAGAAATAGCCAGAAAAGGTTATAATGTAAAAATTGAACGATACACTGTTCCAGGCATAAAGGATTTGCCTGTTGCCTGCTTAAAGCTTTTTAGGGAAAAAAAATGCGATTTGGTTGTTGCACTGGGTTTTGTTGGAGGCGCTGCAATTGATGAAACTTGCGCCCATGAGGCCTCATTAAGCCTCATAAACGTTGAAATTCTTGAAGGAAAGCACATTTTAAAGGTGTTTGTGCACACAAGCGAGGCAGAAAACGATGCCCAACTAGCCAAAATTTTAAAGGACCGTGTTGAAAAGCACGCAATTAATGCATTAGATCTAGGCTTTAGGCCAGAATCCCTTATAAAAAGAGCTGGAACCGCTCAAAGGCAGGGCTCTGAAAACGAGTCCACTTTGAAGATTTAGGTTATTGGGAGTGAAAAAATGCCAAAGATTGCAATAGTGCTTGCAGACTATCGTGCAAAAATGGCTGAAAAAATGCTCTCTTATGCAAAAAAGAAAGCCAAAGAATGCAGCCTTGAAATAGCAACCATTGTAAGAGTGCCGGGGGCTTTTGAAATTCCCCTTGCAGTAAAAAGATTACTTGAAAAAAAAGAAATTGAAGCAGTTGTTTGTTTGGCGGTAGTATTGCGTGGCGGCACAGATCATGACAAAATTGTTGCAGGGAATGCTGCAAGAAAAATAGCAGATCTTTCAATTGAATTCAACAAACCGGTTTTAAGTGGAATAATTGGTCCAAGGGTTTCAAAAAAACAGGCACTAAAACGCCTGCAGTCATACAGCGAACATGCCATTGAAGCTACAGCAAGAATGCTTTCCCTAAAATTATAAAAAATGAAAACATTCAAGTGTACATTGGAACGCCTTGTTGGAATCTCTTCACTGTTGCCTCTGTTTCCTTTAATTTGTTCAAATGCGCTAGCAATGCTTTTTCTGTTTCCTTTGCTTCTTTAAGCAATGGCTGCACGTTTATATTGAACTGTCTTCCAAGGATTTCATCCAGTGTTTTAAGGCATTCAGCTGCTGCCTTGTAGTCAGCAGCAATTTTCACATTTCCAAGCAGGGAATAAGCAACTATTTTTTCCTGTTTTGACATCTCCAATAAAATCATTGAGGTTACTCCAGTGGTAATTCCTTCTCCAACAATTGGAACGTTAAATTTTTCCAAGTCTTGTTTTGATTTTTCATTACAAGCAATTCCGTAAACCTTTTTTTCACCGCCATTGTCAGCGCCCTTTGTTCTAATTCCCTCAATTGAAATAAGCTTTTTAATGCCTTTTTTTTGAGCCCATTTTACTACTTCCTTTGCAATTGGTCCAATCATTTGCCTTGGAATTATTTGCTCTGATACAAGCGCTGCAAGTTTTTTCCTTTTGTTAATATAAATTCTCGACGGAAAAACAGGCAGGCCGTTATGAATTCTAATAATTGGAATAAAAAAGTCGGATTCAATGTGTCCAATTGGTTCAAACTTAAGCCTTTCAACCAAGTACTTAACGCCAATGGTTCCCACCAATCCCAAGCCGGGGAACCCCTCAATCAAAGTAAACCCTTTAAGGTCAACCTTTTTTTCCTCCACAAACACAATATCCATTCCCAAAAAAACACCTCAAAAGCATAATTTAAAACATATAACATCAAAGGATTTAAAATAGTTTACTGGGCGTAAAAGTCAAATGATTGGGGCATTCAAAGCAATAAAAAAGCACGCTAAACCCAATGGCACAAGCAACACAGAATAAAGAATGGCTTTCCTTGGCCTGCCTTCAATGAATGAAAGGAAAAGAGACGAAATAAAAGCAAATTCTGCAATAAAAAACTGGTTTGCAAGAACCATTGCATTTAAAAGCTCTGTTTTCTCAAAAGCATTTTTTTCCATTAATTCCAAGAAGCCAAGGCTGTTGAATGATAAAGCCATCCCGCTTACGAGGCCCAAAATAATTGGCACAATTATTCCGCCACCCAACAACAGAGTTGCTTTTTGAATCAAAAGCATTGAAGAACGCTCTTTCAAAATTGACTGAATTTCAATTATTTCCTCTGCCTTTTCCCTGAAAACAGAATTCATTTCCATGCCGGTTTCCTCTGCAACCAACAGCATTTCAATTGCTTCTGAAAAAAACCTTCCATTGTTTCTTTTTTTCAAATTCTCAAGCGCTTCCCGTGTGCTTGCGCCTTTTTCTATTTCTCCAATTGCTTTTTTGAATTCAATGCTTATAGGGCTTTTTTCACTAAAAGCAAAAAATTCAACCATTTTTGAAACAGGTGTGTTCCTTGGGAAAATTGATGCCTGCAAAAGCATTCCGGGAACAGCTTCCTCTTTTTTCCTTGTGCTTATTTCGGAGGCAAAAAAATTTATTATTCCGTTAAGCTTCAAACTAATATTCATTCCACACACCAATGCCCGGGCTTTTCTCCCTTATAAAAAGCATCATTCCAATATCAATCAATGGAAAAACAATCACTGAAATTAAAACAGCGTGAATTGCTGAAACACCGGTTTCCAAAAAAAGAGAGCCAATAGCAATGAATGCAAGAAACAAAGCAGGGAATACAACCGAAACAACCACGAACATCAAAGAAAACAAAACAATTTTGCTTGAAAAATCCCTCAAACGTGCTTTTTGTCCTGAGAGCAATTCCCGTGCAAGAATATTCAGCGAATCAAGATTCCTTTCAGAAAAACCCTGTTCACTCAAGTGAACAATGCAGGAAACAGCTCTTTTAAGGGCAATTGAGTCAATCCTTTCAGACAAGCCAAGCAATGCCTCTTCAACACTTGAACCCATTTTTTCATATTCAAAAACAGTTCTTTTCAATTCCCTGTAAAAAGGAGAATCTCCACGCAGGCTTAATTCCTTTAACGCTGTTTCAATGCTTTTTCCAAGCAAAAGCTTTATCCTCAACGAAAGCAGAAAAAAAGGAATACCATTCGAAACAATTTCACCGTGTTTTTTTCCATTCCTTTTCTTTAAATAGCCAAGCAGCCACCACACAAAAAAAAGTGAAAAAAAGAAAAAAACAATTCCTTCAAGCAATCCCTCGACTATAAGGGAAAAAAGAAACCACAAAAAAATTGACACAAGAAATGTTGTTGCAATTTTTTCCTTTTCTTTACTGGAAAAATTTTTTTCAATACGCATTTTATCCCTTAAAATTCCGCTAGCCTGTTAAAAAACTCATTCAAAGAACAGTTGCCTGTTTTCCATTCCTCGAGGATTCCAGCACGCTTTTTTATTTCAAGTTCCACTTTGTTTTTGCTCAAACCAAAAGCAATCTTCATTTTTTCCATTACCTTTTTGGGTGGATGGCTTTTTCCAATGCGGTCTTTTTTAAAACAAAATGAAAAAAGCTTTCTTGGTTTCACGTTTTTCTCTCCGCTCAATTCAGCTACTTCCACAATTCTTCTCTTTTCAATTCCTTCATTTTTCTTCAAATCGGTTTCAGTCCAGCGCTTTTGCACTAACACCAAGTCAATGCCTTTCAGGTCAGCATTCTTTACTCCAAAGGTTTTCATTCTTGTAATTGCCTCTCTTGCACTCAAAGCATGCATTGTAGCGTAGCTTCCCTTTCCCTGTCCAGCCAAAAGAGTGTCAATTAAGGCCATTACTTCTTCTTTTTCTCGCACTTCACCGATAATTATTCTGTCAGGCCGCATTCTCAATGAATCCGCTATAAGGTTTTGCATTTTAATGCCTCTCTTTTCAAAAGTGCTCAACCTAACACAGTGAGAATGCGGCAAACGCATTTCAGGCGTTTCCTCTATTGCAATGATTCTTTCCTGTTTGGGCACAAAAGAAAGCAATGCATTTAAAGTAGTGGTCTTGCCGCTTCCAGTATTTCCAGCTACTATAATGGAGCACTCACTTAACACTGTAAGCCACAAAAAAGCCATTAATTCAGCGCTAAATGTTTTGTTTTTTATTAGTTGCAGTGGAGTCATTTTTTGGGTGTGAAATTTTCTTATTGTAAAAGTTGGTCCATCTATTGAAACAGGCGGCAGAGTTGCATTAACCCTGCTTCCGTCAGACAGAACGCCATTAACCCGTGGATTGCCAATTGAAAGCCTTCTCTCGCTTTTTGCCAACATTTTATTCACAATGTTTCTTACAGCACTCTCGCTTGAAAAATAGGCATTGCAGTCAAGCCATCCAAAATCCCTGTGAAAAACCTTTAAAGGTTTTGATTTTCCAAGCCCAATGAGGGCAATTTCTTCAAGCTCTTCATCTTCAAGCAATGTTGTCAAAGGACCCAATCCATAAACAAGCGAATTCAATACATTCAAAAAATACTCTTTTTGCTCTTTTCCAAGTTCAATTTGCTTCATTGAACAATGCCTTTCAATTGCTTTCTTTAAGTCATGCTTTTTAAAATCGCTTGCCCTGAATTCTTCAAGTATTTCCCTCAAAAGCAATGCTTCCTGTTTTGAAAGACAGGGAAATGATTCAAGCAAGTAAAATTTTTTTCCAGCATTTTTTACAATAATTGAAAGCCTGCTCTTTCGAAGCACTCTACATTCTTTTTCATTTACAGGGAAAACCCTCCAACCAATAGTTCTTTCCACTGCACTGAATTCATCATCATCCCATTTAAAAGAAAGCGCGTTGTGAGGGCAGCCTTCAATACACGCCATGACAAAATCGTTCTCTGCGCACAAAGAACACTTCCGTGCTTTTTCTCCATTCAATGAAATCGCATTATGTGGACAGGCTTCAATGCATTCACCACAGCCATTGCATTTCTCTTCATCGATGGCAAGAATTCCTTCAGCTATTTCAAAAAATGCTCCAGCCTTGCAGGCATTGGCACAGGGCGCTTCTTTTGGATTGCAGTGAGTACACTTCAATGCATTCCTCTGCAACAAAAGCGGGCACGCATTCATGCATTGCTCTTCACTGCATAACCTGCATTTTTCTTTTTGGATTTCCAGCCGCATTCAACCAACTCTTAGCAAAAAAATTAGACTGGAAAAACCTTTTAATGCTTGATGCCGAGCATTCCTACTCTTTCACGAAGAAAAAGAAAACAAAAAGCGGGGAATCATTTCCTCAAGCGGTGTCATCTTCTCCTCTCACTGGAGGTACTGGTGCTTGAGTTTTTGGCGAAACTGGTTTTTCCTTTTTTCTTGCTTTTTTTCTTTTTCTCTGCTTTTTTCTTGCTTTTTCCCTTTCAAGGCTTTTTTCCAAAGGGGTTTTTTTCTTGGGTTTTCCCAAAGCGAGAGCAAGCAACGGTTTCCTGAAATAATAAAGCAAAACAATTGCTATTGCACCCAACAATATCCATAATAAAGCGTCTAGATCGGGCTTGGGGGTTACAGGGCCTTGCTTTATAGGTTCAAGAGAAACAGTCACCTTGCTTGTTTCTCCTTCCTTTACCGAAAAAGAAGCTGTTTTAATTCCCCTGTAATTTACTGTTTCTTTTACTTTAACGACATAAGAGCCCACGCTTACATTGGAGAAAGTTACAATTCCATTTTCCGAAATTTTTTCATCCACAAGTGTCTCTTTTCCATCGGCAACCCTGTAAAGTTGGACATTGGCTGGTTCGTATATGGTTGCACTGGTTTCTGAATCATTTAATGTAACCTCAATGTTGCCTTTTCTTTCCTCGATTTCTCTCGTGCTTCCTTTTGAAATCGAAGAAAAGTTCTCAAATTCTTCTTCACTCACTTGTCCCTTAATTGAAAAACTGATTTCCACTGTTTGGTTTGGTTCAAGGGTTCCAACATACCATTGAACTATAAATGGGTTTGTGGAAAGAACAGAGTATTCATTTGGTGAGTTGAAGTTTTCTCCATCTAATTCCCACGGGATTTTTTGGATTACATAAAAGTCAGTGATTGTTTTGTTTGTAGGGTTTGAAACAGATATTGTGAATTGTGATTCATAGGTTTCATTGCCAGTTTCAGGGTCGATCTTTTTTACCACTTTAATGCTCTTCTTGAATTCAAGATTGGTTGAAACTTGGGCCTTCTCTTTTTCACTTTCATTGCTTATTCCTGCAGCGCCCAACACCTCATCAATAGTTTCATTTGTTACTGTTGATTTCTTCGTGCTTTCAAACACCGTTTCTTCTATTGGCGTTGGAGTGGGGGTAATTGGCATTACTGTTGGCGTCGGTGTTGGAGTGGGCTTTGTTGCCACGCCACCACCGCCTCCTGTTCCTCCACCTGGCGCCTGAGTTGGCGTTGGAGTGGCTGCACCGCCACTAACACATTGCCCGTTCTTACAGCTTCCACTACACGTGCTGGCAGTCCATATTCCATTGGTGCAGGTTTGTAATGTGGTGCTGTTAGAGCAAACCTTGCTTCCATTAGAATAAGAAGTTACATCTCCATTGTGAGCACAATATCCAGATGCAGCACACCACTTTCCTATTCCATCATAGTCAGCCGAACAATTGTTTGAATAGCATTGCGAGTTGGTATCGCATTCAGTGCCATTTGCGAGGTAAGCATTTCCCTCTGGTCCTTCTGTTCCACTTAATCCGCTTTGTGAGTTTTCATCAGGACCAATTGTTCCAGTTATTTCAGCCGCCCTAACAAACGCAATTCCCAGAACTAAAATAAAAAATAAAAGGGCCGAAGCCCTGAGTCTGTCCATGTTTTCTAACTCCTTTTACATTCAGTTCCTATATGATTTTATTCCATAGGTTGCTTTGTATGTTCCTGCAGCAATTGAACTTGGTATTTTTACCTGTATATAGAAGTTTGCATCAATTCCTGCTGTGCTTGGATTGTGGTCCCATAACCTATATATTGTCCTCGCTGTGTTATAGTCATTTTGTATATTGTAAATCTTGGTTGTTTTCACTCCGCCAACGTTGGCGTCATAAACCATTCTTGCATTTCCATCTACCACCAGTGTTGTTGAAGTAGTTGAACTAGTCCAGTTCGAGAGCTTGAACCTTACTCCATTCTTGTCTCCAGTCTGAGATGTGCCAACTGTTATATTGAAGTCCCACTGCCAGCCATTGGCATAAGTGTTATCCGCTATTCCACTTGTTTTCGTTGAAGTAATGCTGTTTAGCGTTATATAATCGCTTGAGTCAAAGTTCAAATCGTTTACAACCGCTGCAGAACTTACTCCTCCGGCATTATCATATACTATTATTTCAATATTGTTGTCAGTACTGGGGTCAGTGAACGCTACTGGCACATCAAAAGTGCACTTCCAGCTATTCGGAGCATTGTTGTCACAGTTGGATGTATTGAAAGTAACAGACCTCGTGATTCCATTTGTCTTAACGATGGTAGCTGCATAGTTTATGTCACTGCCTCCATAGTTGTCAGTTGCATGGAACACTACAGTTGGCGTTGTATCACTCAATACTGAGCTTGATTTAGGAGTGACAATTGCAACAGTTGGAGCAGTAGTGTCAATAGTGTAAACCGGTGAACTCTGCCAGTCACTCCACTTGCCAGTATTCTCCTGACCACGTATTTCTACCGAGAAGGTGTCTCCATTTGTTAACGTTACGCCCGTTGTTGTCCAGCCACATTTGTTTCCAGAGGCAACAACTGTAACATTGTTACTGCTTCCAAGCCAGCCACCGTTTTTGTAGAGCTTTAGCTGACAAGTGGTTATCTCAGAATCCACAGTGAAATTGAAGTCTGGTGTAGTATCATTGGTCCAAGAATCTATCAGTGGAGTGATAAGCCCTGTAATTCCTGTAACCGTGGTATCAATTGTAACCGCACTGAACGTCAGGGCAGTACCAGTCCAGTTGCCGGCTTCGTCTCTTGCAGTGACAACCAATGTGTAAACATTTGAGTCATTTAAATCACTCACTGTTAACCAGTTCATTCCAGTGCCATAAAAGGTTGCAATGGTGCCAGCTGTAGCTTCTTGGAGGACTGCTTTGTAATAAATACTGTCTTGCGTGGTATATGTATCTGTTGAAGCGCCCCATACCCAAGTATAACTCGTTGCAGATATTTCTGTAGCGCTTGCTGGAATTATTGCAGTGGGCGTGCTTGGAGCAGTGGTGTCAAGTATTATACTATCACATTCCTCCACATAGTTGCCAGCAGTGTCACTTGCCTTTACACACACATTCTTGTCTCCATCTCCTGATGGTAGTGTCACTCCAGCTACTGGATTTACATTGCAAGTGAAACTTGTCCAGCTTGAACCATTATCGGTGCTGTATTCACATGTGTTAGCGCCGCTAACACTACTGTGTAAGTAAATACTCGTGCTGTTTGTGAACATGTTACCGTCATTTATTACAACTGAAAGCCCACTTGGAGCAGTAGTGTCAAGTGTAATAGTGTCACTATTGCTTGCCTCCAAGCTTGCATTGTTTTTACAGGTAACAGACACTGTTTTGGTTCCGTCGCCAGTGGAGAGAGTCCATGGATAGTTTGTATCAGCTCCATTGTAGTCGTTCCATCCACTCCAACTTGAACCATCATTGCTTAACCTACAGTATGTTGCGCCACTACTTGTTACGCTTACAATAACCGCTGGATTGTTGGTGTAAGTGGCACCGCCATTTATTTTTACTGTTGGTTGTGCTGGTGCTGAACTGTCAATTGTGAAATATCTCACCTGGCTCCACGAGCCCCAATTTACTCCATCAGAGGCTCTTACTCTCCAATAATAAGTGGTGCCATCTGTAAGAGCAGAGGTAACAGCATAAGTTGTTGTAGAGCCATTTCCCACACTTGTATCTACTACTGGCGAGCTGAAATCCGAGTCATTGTCTATTTGTACATTGTAATCTATTTCATCCTCTCCCAAGTCAACCCATGAAAGTGTTGGAGTAGTATCATTTAAAGTATCTCCATTGTGCGGTGTTAAAAGACTGACAGCGCTTGGAGGTTCATTTATTAATGTCACAGTTTTTGTTTTTTGGGTCGTTTGGGAAATGGTGTAATATGTTGCAAAGTTTGAATCTGGAAGGAGTATTGTAGTATATCCTACTTTGGATATCAGGATTACATAGTTTGTGCCAGCTGGCAGTCCTGAGAATGTATACACTCCTCCTGTTTGGTTGTTGGTATCTCTCTGGCATGCCCCGCTTGGATTTGTGCATGATGCTAAAACGCTTTGGTCCGAGGGGTTTAGCAGTTTTACTGTGGCATCTGAAATCGGGTCTCCTCCCTGGTCGTGCACTGTTACTTGCACACCTGAGGGGAGATTTGTGTCCAGTGTTGCGGACAATTGCTGGTCTTTCATTTCTCCAGCATTTGTACTCCAATCCCTTGTAATATACCCTGGTTTACTAAACCTGAAGTCCTGTTCCAAGGCAAGAGTATTGCTGAATGCAGTGAAGTTTCCATCACTTACTGTGAAAGTGTAGGCATTCCAGTCAGTTCCATCAGTGCCTGTTCTCAATTCAACATTTACATCGCTTATTCCACTGGTTGTATCATATTCCTCGGTTACTCTTCCATTGAACACTCCATCCAGTGGAACGTAAAGTATTGCACCTTTTGATGCATTCTTTATTTTGTGGTATGAATTATAATCAGTGCTTCCGTTAGTGTCCACAATTTCAAGGAAGTATGTTGTATTGCCGTCATATTCAAAGTAAACATTGTAGTCATTTGCGTTAGTGCTATCCTCGCTGCTTACCTGGAATCCAAGTGCATTGCAGTTGCCAAAGTATCCAGGCGCAGTAGTGGTTCGTGGTGGAACCTTGTTGCATACATTGATGGTGTCTGTTTGTGTGAGGATTGCATGTGTTGGACCGCTTACATACGCAACGTTTACATCAATTGTGTTACCTGTTGAGAGGTCTTTTGTTCTTGTCAAGAGCAGTGATGTTGCAGCGTTATCATCATAGAAAGCAATTGTTTCTGTTGATGTCAGTCCTTCGCCGTCAACATACATATTGAAGTCGTTCTGGACTGCCCTTCCAATATAGTTTGCTACCTTTATTGCATTAATGTCTTTTGTTGCCAGCAATGCCCTGTTTGGAATTATGCCGGTTATTTCAAAGTTGAAGTCAATGCTTGTGTTTTCCTGGTTTGAAAGTGTTATTGCGCTTGAGCATGTCCTTGCCTTTCCATCTTTTGCTAGCTGTACATAGTAAGTGCCAGTGTCGTCTCCTTCAAAGTACTGGTTATAGTCTGGACCGGTTGAATTTGCAGCATTGACTGTCTGGCTGCTTACAAGCGTTGTTTCACAGTCAGAGCTTGCGTACACTGTTATTGCGTCATTGTTTCCCTGTTCTGCGTTAGCGTGTGTTTCTCCTGCAACCATTCCAACATGTACATTATAGTCTCCACCCGTAACTGTTTTACCGGTTCTTGTAAGCCTTGTAGTTGAATTATAAAGGAAGGTTATGTCAACATTCTTGTTTCCGTCAAATCCATTGAAGTAAATTTTGTATGAGTGCGGGGTTGTTGTTTCATCAATGTTTGCATCAATTTCGTTAACAGAGTCTCTTCCAAGGTCAAGCTTTACTACGTTTACATCTCCGCCTAGATTTCCATAAATCAAGTAGTTTAAGTCATAGTTGTTTGTTGCTGCAATTGCATCTGCTATATTTGTGTCAATGCATTCCCTGTAGTTTCCTTCCCTTACCTTGAGATAGATGTGGCCTGTTCCGTCAGAATTATAATAGCGTGAGTAAATATTGGAATCAGCAGTATCAATGTTTACATCCTCACTGCTTATCAACGTAGTGCAGTGCGCGTCATTGTATACTTGAATGTTGTCATCAGTGCTAATGTTTGAATGCAGGTTTCCATCAATTCTTGAAATATCTAGATTTGCCACGTCAGAGCTCAGGTCTTGCGTTGTCCTGTAAAGCACTGTGTCTCCACTGTCCTCAAAGTACACTATATCGCTGCTATCCCCTTTTCCAAGGTATAAATAGTACTGTGTTGCCACTATGTCTGTTGTGAAAGCGCTGTTAACATCAGTTCTTATTTTTCCTATTCCGTTTGCAACCTGTCCTTCCAGTTCAGTGTCAATGTTCAATGGCATTGTTGCACCATTTGAATCAATTGTGAATGCTTCGCAGGTTGTATAGGTTGTTGACCTTCCAACCGAGAGATAGTAAGTGCCTGCGCCCTTATAGGAATAGAAGAAAATGTTGTAGTCTGCGTTTGGACCATCAACTGTTGGAGCAATGTGTGTGCTTAATTCATTGCCAGCAGTGCAACTTGAATCCGAGAAAATCTTTACTATGCCGCTGTTTGCTTCGAGGTTAGCGTGTGCTTCTCCTTTGACGTTTCCAACGCTTATCTCTCTTTCAACGCTTCCGTTTGAATCGGAAGTAAAGCTGACGTAAAGTTCTGCTTTTGCTGCTGTCAAATCGTCATCACAGAACACTACATTGTAGTCTGTTCCGTTTGCATCATAGTAAAGTGTGTAATCAGGCGTTCCTGTTAGCGTTGCAGCAACAGCATTAAAGTCTCCATAGAGGTCAATTGTGCAGGCATTGGTGTCAAACTGTAAGTAAGCGTTGTCTCCTTCGAATCCAGATGGAAGTTCACCATAAACCTTACTTACATTAATGCTTACTGTTCCAGCGGAAATTGATGCTCTGCTTGTTCCGAAAACGCTGTTCCTTCCCCTATCATAAAAGTTGACATCCACTCCATCTGTGTCTGGTTGTGCAATTAGGTAATATTGCCCTCCATGGACCTGAGCAAATGCTTCCATTGCTCCATCCTGGTTATAGTCAATTCCCACATTATAAATATCGGATGTAACGTTTCCATCCTTATTAACTGTTAAATCAATAGTGTAATCGGTAAAATCATTGAATGTCATTGCAGTGAAATTGTTCAACCTGTTTTTGTTGCTATCAACCATGAAAACGTTTCCATTAGTATCATACGAAACGCCGTTCTTTACGACTGTTACCTTAAGGAAATAGTTCTGGTCAATTCCACTGTATTCAAAGTACTGGTTGTAGTCAGTGCCTGCTGAGTCTGTTGGATGTACTGTTTCAGAGCTTACAAGCCCTGAAAGCGCTCCGGTTGTTGGATCAAAGCCACTGTAAATTGCGATTGTGCTTGACCCGTCTTCTATAATTGAATGTGCTTCTCCGCCAACATTTGCTACATTCAAGTCAGTTGTTCCGGCTGAACTTAAGTCTTTTGTCCTGCTCAGCAACAGTTTTCCGCTTGAATTGAAGAATCTCACCTTTGCATTAGCTCCGGCTGAAGCAGAGGGAGTGAAGATTAAATAACCTGTTCCATCGACATCTGCATTTACATCATTCACACCATCTGCCGTGGTCCAGTCAATGCCAACCCTTGCAATATCAACATGAACATTTCCATCAACAAGCCTGTCAATGTTTATGTTGTCTGATGCTCCGTTTCCGCTGCCGCTAAATTTAATGCAAGAAGTATAAGCAGTGCCTTTATCAAGGGCTGTTGCTCCAATGTAATATGTTCCAGCGCCACTTGACTCATAGTATTGGTTATAATCAGGAGTGTTTGCTGCAAGTGGTTCTTCGCTTTCACTGCTTAAAAGCGTTGTACAACCAGCATCACTATATACTTTTATTTGGTCTTGTGCGTCTCCATCATTGAGCTTTGCATGAGTGGAACCAGAAATCATTGCAACGTTTACTGTTGTTGTGCCAGCAGAACTTAAGTCTTTTGTTCTGCTTAATTCCTTTGAGTCATTTGCATATGGGCCAGTGTAAAAGATTACATTTGCTGTTGCATCACTATCTGGAACACTGAAAAGGTGGTATGTACCTGAGGGAGGATATACTGCGTTCACGTCATCGGTTCCATCTTGGTCAAGGTCAATAGCAACAACTGAAATATTTGTATCGGGCACGGTTCCTGTTACCTCAACAGTCAAATCCTGCTGGTCCTCTCTGTTAGTGAGTGTGAAAGCATTTCCACACGAATTGTAGTCTGTTGCGCCAGCTCTCATTGTTGTTTTAATGTAGAATGTCGTGTGGCCATTAAGGTCAAAGAACTGATTGTAGTCGTTTCCCCCGATGTCAGCTGGGTTTTCAACCTCTGAGCTTACACGGTTTGCGTCAGTGCAGTTTGTGTCAGTGAAAATTTCAATCAGGTCATCTCCTGATTCAAGGTTTGAATGTACTTCACCATACACTCTGCCCACATCAATTGCCCTATCTGTTTCAACACTCAAATTCCTTTTTGCAATGAATTCGTTTACATCCCCGATCATGTACTGTATGTCATCCCAGCCACTTCCACTGTTATCAATAAAGAGATCATAGAGTTTTACGTTTCCGCTTGTTATAGGCTCCGTTCTGAATGTTACAGCATCAGTGCCAATTGTCATATTGACTTGCACCCTGTTGAGTGCAGCAGAAATTCCTGTTCCTGTGTCTTCTACATCAATTACAAAATCATAGCCATTATTTTCAAGGCTGTCCTTGTCAATGTTTAAAACTGTTGTCTTATGGGTTGCGGCGATAGGTGTGCCATCTGGCGTCACAACCATTCTTAGGTCGCCACTTGCTGGCTTGTCATAGTAAATATTATAGTCATCATTTAAAGCGCCCCCGTTTGCTGCTGGGCTTACGTAAGCCAAGCCAATGTTGTTATTGCTTGAATTGAATAGTGCAATATTGGCATCAGCCAGATCAGCATGTGCATCTCCCTTTGCCTGTGTGTCAGGTTCAAAGGTTGAATAAACACCAAAGTTGTCAGGACTCGAGGCGTTGAGGACTATTGCCTTTCCAGCTGTTTTTGAGTTGTCCCATACACAGGGATTTGTTGTGTCATTGTCAAAGAAGACATAAACCGTGTTATATGGGTTATCTGCATTTGTGTCAATGGAATTATTATCAATGTAGAAGTACTGTGTGTACTCGCCTGTCACACCGTCCGCTTGCCTGTTTACACTTGAAAGCTGTGTTCCCCCAAATGCACTGCATACATAAATATAATCGCCTGCTAAGTCGTTGTGAACAGCGGCTCCACCATTAACATATCCAATATCAATTTCAAGATCGTTGCCGTCATAAACGGTCTTTGTAAATTCAACTATCTTTGCGGCTGAGTTTCCACCAGGTCCGCAAAGATAGAAGTAAACCAAGTGACCTCCGGGGCCAAGCGTGCCGGTGTAATTTTCATCATAGTCATCGTCGTCATCGTAAGCATTGTCCCCTGGAGCATATGCTGAACTAAAATACATTGTGCCACTGTCAGCAGAACCATCACACATGTTTGTTTGTGCTGAGTCATACGCTTCGACCCTGTAGTTTGATCCAGTGTCAGGAAAATCTCCTCTTACACGGAAAGAAGCTGAGGCGGTGCCGATGGCTAGGAGGAGAGAGATCAAAATAACTGCAAAGGGGAAAAGATGCTTAAATTCAAATGCCCCGGGTGGGCTTTTGCCTCCGTTAAATTCGTTAAACAAATTTTTTGAATTTTTATTGGCACCTTTGCAGTTCATTCCAAATTACCTCCTTCTCCTCTTTTTATTATTTCTTCTTTTTTAAGAGAGTATATTATATCTATATTAGAAACATTAATGCCAGAAAACGTCCGCACATACAAGTAGCTATTCCGGCAACTATTAAATTTGCCTTTTTCAGCGAACCTCAAATTTAACCCCTTTGTTTTGTTGCAGAATGGCAGCTAGTAATGTTTTACTTAATTTTTCTCTTTAAGATTAAAGAGTTTATATTTAAATACTTTTCGTTTGAAAAACTGCAAATATTGTTGGTTTCTCTCAGGAATGAAATAGAAAAACACAGGGAGGGAAAAAAGATTTTTTTATGTATAAGGTTTTTTTCCATTCAATTTTTCTTTTCACTTTCGAGTGCTTTTTCAGCACTCTTTCTAATTCTCTCAATTGCTTTCTGGTAATTTCTTTTTCCAAAAATTGCAGAACCAGCAACCAGGATATTTGCTCCAGCTTTAACAGCCAGTTTGGCTGTGCTTTCATTAATGCCTCCGTCAACCTCTATGTCAATTTCCGGTTTTAGCTCGCGTAATTTTCTTATTTTTAAAAGCATTGGACTCATGAACTGCTGTGCCGGAAAACCTGGTTCAACAGTCATAATTAAAACAAAGTCAACCAAGTCCAGAAATTCCTTTACTTCCATTAAGCGGGTTTTTGGCTTAATGGCAATAGCCGGCTTTGCACCATTCTTTCTAATTAGTGAAATTGTTTTAAGTGGATCCTTTGTAGCTTCCACATGGAATGAAA
>JAFCFP010000018.1 GCA_017608575.1 Candidatus Iainarchaeum sp.
ACGTTGCACTTAAACCACAACCCAAACCATCACTCGCAGAAAACACAACATTAACATCAGAAGACTGCCAAGCAACATTAACATCATCACTCGTACTAGGAGCCTGCTTATCAATCCTCACCAAAACAGACCTCACAACCTCAGAATTACCAGCAACATCAACACTCCTATAACGCACATAACGCTCACACACAGAACCACTAGAACAACTAACATCAACAGAAGAACCACTCGTACTCGGCACACAAGAATTCACATCATCAACACAATAATAAGTACTAGCAACACCACTCAAGGAATCACTTGCACTAAGGGTTATTGTTTGGTTTGTGGACTGCCATTGAGTGTTTGCATCATCGCTTGTTGTTGGGCTTGTTGTGTCTATTTTGAATGGCCCTAAGTGCACTGTGCCACCAGCATTATAAGCATTATCTGGATTAACAGCAATCACATGCAAATACCAATTACCATTGCTTGTAGCGGTTTTAGTTATTGTAGAACCATTCCAAGAAGTGTCAGAGGTTGTAACGCTTGTGTCAGTGTTCTGATCCCAGACATAATAGTAGCTTGAAGCTGCTCCAGAGCAAGTGAGGTCAATTGTTGTATCATTGGACCACTGGTTTACAGTGTGCGAGCTTGAAGCTGGCACTGGATTGTTTGGGAGGGTGTAAGCACAGGCTAAAGAGGACTCGCCTGAAGTGTTTCCAAGCACATCCCTATAGCGAACAGTATAACAATACTGGGTGTTTGCCGACAAGGAAGAATGCACATAGGAAGTGGAAGCCTGCCAGCCATGCCATGAACCATTAACATTGAAATCATAAGGAGTTGCATGCAATCCAGCAGCTGCATCGCTTGCAGTAGTTGCAGTAATTGTTAGCTGCGCGTTTGAATCAACTGCAATTCCTGCAATTGTTGGCGGGCTTGGTGTCGGAGCAGTGTTGTCAACATAGAAGGAATCATTGCTTGAATCAGTAATGTTTTCTTTGCCCGGAAGCCAGACATTTAGGTCAATGTAATAGTATCCATCAGGTGCTTGTTCAGTATTCCAAGAGTAAGTGCAGTTCGTTGAGCTTGTCCAGTCAGAATTATCACAGTTCAGGTTTACATCATTGGCATAATCGTTAAGGTTTACATCTGCAGCGATTGTTTCAGTGAATGCTCCAGGGGTTGAAGAAAAGGCTATTTTTGCATGCAGTTCTGCGGAAGCACAAGTGCGAACATTGAAATCAATTGAGTAAGTTCCATTAATGTACTGGTTTCCATTGGGCTGGTTTAACACTGCATTGAGCAGGTTCACGCAGTCAGAGCCACCGCAGTCAACACCCTGCTCATCACAGTTCTGCACTCCGTCAAAGCAATGGTTGGCATTCCATGAACCATTAGTGCAAGAGCCACCGCCAATATTGCAGAAATTATCGCTTGAATTGTCATCTCCACAGCACCTTAAACCAACGGAATCCCACACATAGGCAACACAGCCCTCTGCTCCTATAAGCGAAAGCGAATGAGAAAGATTGATGTCATCAAGTATTGGCGTATTGGAGCCATCTGAAGTGAATTGGATTTTGTAGTAGAAATTTGCATCAGTCCAGCCAAGCGAAGAAAGATCTATGGAATTGTAGCCTAAAGACATTGTATCCAGCCCGTTTTCTGTTCCTGATGAATCAAACCAGCTGCTATTGTCCTGTGAAAACTGAACTTTTAGGGCGGTTCCGCTTGGAAGTGCTGTAATGTTATAATCAAAGTAGTCAACGCTTGTAACGTCTTTTCCCTCAAGCAAGTTTGCTGAAACAAGGTTGGCATCTGAAGCATATGCGAAATAATTGACTGTTATTTCAATAAAATCAGTGTAAAGCGAGTTATGTGTTTTTGGCAGGCTTTGGGTTTCTGGGTAGCTTTCTTTGGCAAGTGGACTTTTTTCTTGCTGGGAGTTCTCCTCTTCCCGAACAATGTCTTGGAAATCGTTTATTTGCCAGAATTGATTTGCAGTAGCATTCCAAATAATCGGCTTTCTTTTTGTTTCTTTTGATTCTTCCAAAGCATAATAGCCTTTTACTGCAATCCAAATTTCCCTATTCCAACCTTCCTCCAACTCAGGCACTCCCACAAATGTCAAATCAATAATGTCTCCAAATTTTGTAACTAAATAGTTATTGTCTTCTTTTAAGAGTTTTTTCAAATCCCTTGAAGAAGCAAAAGGTAATACTTTGGTGGTTTTTTCCCTTCCATCCATTGAATCCCTTATTTCAAGGAATAAATAATCAATGAAAGAGGTTTCGTGCTCTTCCTCACGGATTTGCAGTTTTATCTCTCCGTTTTCAATTGTGGCTTTTTCCAGCAACCTGTATTGGAGAGACTCTTTTTCCTTTGAGTCCAGTTTGTAGATTATTTGCGTGTCATAGGAATACTCCGAGCCATTCCAAGAATAAATAAAGGGACACACCATAGGAGGAGGCGGACACTCACCCTCAGTACACCAATCACACTGCATATCAATTCTTGAGCATACATTGTCCTCTATCACATATTCACCTAACTTATGGGAAGTAATACAGTAATCAGTGAGGGATTGCGAAGAGCAGGATCCATTATTGCAATAATACCATCTACAAGTTCCCCTTTGTATTGGGTCCTTTCCTCTATCAGTCTCGCTTGCTGTACCACACTGCCCGCTAACACATGAGCCTGAAGAACACACATAATGAGTGCCACAGTATGTGTGAAAGGTAGTATTGTCACATGCCGCTGATGTTCCAGAACAGGCCCCATCACCACTCCAAGTCACGGTGCAGATGTTGGCACAAGAAGCGGTTCCTGGACTGCATTCATTGTCAGGATCATGGTCATTTGCAATCAAGTGGCAGGTTCCAGCTGTGCCGTCATAGGAGTCACAGCGCTGGCAGGTTCCATTACAAGCAGTGTCACAGCAAACCCCATCAACACAATAACCTGAAAGGCATTGTGCAGCAGAAGAACAAGAAGTTCCATTCTGTAACTTTGATTTCTGCGTTGTAGCCATTACTACAATCCTGCCAGTTGAAGAGTCAACATAATCGCTTATGCTTGAAGTGATTGTTCCTGCAAGAGTGCTATTTGAAGCTGATGTAAAATCCTTGCTGTCAAGCTGTTCCCACTGCGAGGAAGAGCGGTTCCATATGAAAAGGTTTGTATCATAGCCGGACTGGGTTTCGCCATAGCCAATCCAGGTTATTTGAAGGGAAGAAATTGATGAAAGAGTCTCAGAAATATTGAAATCATATATCTGAGAATCAAATGCTTCAGCTGTTGCTAAGGAGGTTTCCCAGCGGGAATTATCGTTTGCCGATAGCGCTGTGTAATCTGCTGATTCAGCAACATTATCGTAGTCACTTGGCGAGCTTGGAGTTGTGCCTCCTTTTTCGAAAGCTTTGCAGTTTGCTGTTGTTTCAAAATTGTAATCAGTGCTCAATTGCTGCAAGTCCAATTTTATTAATCCATTCGAAGTGACAACGTTTAAGTCAGTGGAAGAAGCAATCAAACCTTTACTCGTGAAAGTGTCAATGACTGGGTCTGGCGTTCCCAGAGTGCAATAAAACTCTGAGCTATCCCTATCATGGTCTGACTGGCTGCAGCCAGATTCAGTGCATGCAATTGAATCGCGGAATATTGCTGTTGAAGGACAACACGAAGTTCCCACTCCAGAACAGCCAAGCGTGCAATTAGAACCGTTTGAAGCAGAACCATCAGTGCAAGTTATGTCTCCATAATAACAAGTCATTCCAGAAATGTAACCGTTTCCGTAGTAAGTGCCTGAAGCACCGTTTGCTGCACTGCCTGCACTGCAAGTAATATCTCCATAATAGCATGTTCCACTTGTATCAGTGGTTGGATCTGTTCCAGACCAGTAACCATTTCCGTAAAGTATTTGCATGCCAGTGGCTAAACCATTAGAGCAATTACTACATTCCACGCTGGTGTCTGTTGTCACGGAACCAGAAACAAAGGAAAAATTATCCTCCGCTCCATCGTCGCCACAACAGTAATAATTGCTCCCACTAATGCCAGGGGTTTCTTCATTGCCAAAGGAGTTGAACTGGTCGCTCTCCGAAAGATACGTTGCTTTTATCCAGTCGGCGCTCCTTGCAGTGCTTGAAATACGAACTTCATCCATTTTCCCATCAAGATAGTTTGAATTAGTGTACCTAGTCCCATAGCGCAGGTTTGTTGAAATAGTGCTTGCTTCTCCAGTCCCTGTTCCTACTTCCACGCCGTTAACATACATTCTTACAGTGGTTGTGTCATCTGTTACAACAATGTACTGCCATTGGTTGGCACTCCACTCGCTTGATTCTGCCCAAACCCTGTCCTCAAAGCAGATGTTACCAGGATAGGAAGCACATGTTCCTCCTGTATAGTTTTTTATGTACCACCATGAACCGGGATCCCTGTTATCAAAAAAGTAACCACCGCTATTCTGATTGGTTGTGTAATACCAATGCTCTATTGTCATCGCACCTGTCACTCCCACATCTCCGTCCACCTGAATCCAATCATCGCTATTGTCGAATTCGATAGCTCCACCGATTTTGCCGGAGCTTGTGTAGGTTACTGGACCAGTGGAATTGCCCTTGTGTATTCCATCTCTGTCATTGCTTGTGGAATCCTGCGCTGCACTGTAATTGCTTACATTTATGTTATCCCACCATACGTCTCCGTCGAGCTTGTAGGAATAAAGCCAGACTTTACAGTATTTGACATCTGGGGTCAGGTCTGGCACCGTGACAGTGCCAGAATACTTTGCCCAAGAGGTTGTTGCCGTGCCACTATAAAACCAGTTGTAGCTGTCCCTCTCAGTTGCCGATTCATCATCAGTATATGCCATGCCAAAGTGAATGTCCGGATCAGTGCCGCTTCCCAATGCATAGACCGAGCCTTCAATCACTTCCCCTTCCTCGCATGGGAAGGGCTGCGACCACCACCCCCCTGAAGTGTCCGCGCCTGTGCTTGAAACATGGAAAGAGTACGTTCCCGAATATTTCTGGGCTGATGAAATATCAACATTGTTGCCAGCTACATTATCTTCCCTCCAGCCAGTACTGTTTCCTGTTTCTGCCCCCAAGTTCTGGATTCCCCCATCAAGGTGGTGCACCATTTTGTAGTCGGAATCCCATACTCCTGTTGGGTTTTGCCCATCGCTTGCGCTGGAGTTCCCATAATACAGGTAGATGAAATCTGTTGAAGAGGAAGCGTCAATCTGGGGTACCTTAACCCAAATATAGGAATTTCCGTCCGGGTCCCAGTCTTCGATTTCATAGTCAAGGGAAGTTGAATCGTCAGAATCGATAAAGCGGATGTCAGCCCCGTCGGATTTGGCTTTGGCATAATCGAAATTGCCACTGTGCAGTACAACAAGAACCGGAAAATTTGTAAGATTGGTGCTCTGGCCTGAATTGTCAAACGTGATTTTTTTCCTGTAATTCCAATTTGAATTCCACCAATTCGGGTCAGAGAGCCACGTGCTGCCATTGCAATTGCACCAGTTCTGGTCCGCATCAAAGTTTACATCGTACACAGCCAAATTCCAGTCGCTTGTTTCCCATTCGTAAACGCCTGGTTCTCCTTCGGCATAAGCGCGCGTGCGGGCATCGTATGCCCCTTCCTGCGGGCAGAATGTGTAGCCGTAGCTGGAATGCCATGCTTCCGTTATTTCTGGAGTAGTGCCGCAAGTGCCACTCTCTGAGGAATAACTCAGGTTCTGCCAGCCGGTTGTTGTGACATCGTCCGGAGCGCGGATTTCAAAGTCCATATCGCTTGCATCGCATTCATTGCACGGGCTTACATCAGTGCCAGTGCAATCGTTTTGGGCGAAAACACGAAAAGTAATCAAAAAAAAGAGTAATAAAAACAAAAATGGTTTTTTGCATTTATTCAAATAATTCATTATTTCTCCCTTTTGGATTCCACGCTGGATTTTCAATTGCACGCGTGCCACATTACAGGCGATTCTAATACTGCTAATTCTGTAATTAGTATAATATTATAAAATTTAAATGTATGTATTGCAATCATTCATTGAGTTAAAAAAAATAATTTTTCAATTTTTTGTGAGAAGGCAGTTTGAGGCTTTGCTGAAATATATTTATTAACCTTTTTATGATAGTTTATACTATGCCTGGATTAAAGAATGTAGAAATAATGGAGCAGGGAAAAAAAGCAATTGTTAACGTGAATCCAAAAGTGTTTGCATTGGAAGTGATTTATTCCGCTGCTTACGTGCTATTGGACAAAGCTTATTTTTTAATTGATGGCGATCCAGAAAAAGAAATAAAAGTTGAAATAATTTCAAAACAGGGAAAAGAGGTAGAAAAAATTGCATTGGAATTCAACAACGAACTAGTGAATTACTCAGTGTATGTAGTGCAAGCTGCAAGAAACCAGGCAGTAAGGGAGGCAATTATTTCAAGGGCTTTAGCCACTAATTTGAACACTGAAACAGAAGAAGAATATTGTGAGGAATGCGCTGAAGAAGAAGCACTGGAAAAAAAAGCCTCAGAAATAAAAATAAACGATGATGATTTATACATAAAAGACCCTGATGGTATTGCTGAACCATGGACTCCTGAAAAAGCAAAAGGGCTTAAAAAACCAAAAAATGAGTGATTTAATGGGCTTTTTTGTTGTTGAAGGAAAGGGAGTTGCTGTTTTGGAACTCAATCCTGCTTTTTATCCGGAGAAAGTCATTGATTTGGCTATCAGTAAAACAAAAAACTTGGAAATCAAAAAAAGCATGCAAGGAAAAAAAATAAGGCTTGAATTAAAAGCAAAAGAAAAAGTGAACTTGAAAGAATTAGCACTTGAATTCTCCAATTACTTGCTTTCCTCCATGAAGAATTCCAAGCTTTAAACCATAAAAGCAATGGAAGAGGTTTAAAGCAATTTCTTTTTCTATTATTTCTATGGAGGAAAAAGTTGAAGTGTTAATGAACTGGCGCTGCAACCAGAACTGCATTTTTTGCTCTGTTGGCCACAAATTATTGCACGGGGGCATTGTTTCATTTGAAGAAGTGAAAAAAGCAATTCTTTTCGCTGAAAAACGCAAGGCAAGCATTTTGTCTTTTTCTGGCGGGGAGCCCACTATTAGAAAAGACTTGTTTAAAGCAGTGGAATTTGCAAAAGACAAGGGATTTGAAACAATTGAAGTGCAAACAAATGGAAGAATGCTTTCAAACAAGGATTACTTAAAAAAACTCATTGACAGTGGTGTTAACAGGTTTCTTGTATCAATTCATTCAATAAAGCCAGAAATAGAGGACTACATGGTAATGGTTAAAGGTGCTTGCAAGGAACAACTTGCTGGATTGGAAAACCTTGCAGGATTTGATGTCGGCGTGAGATTGAGCACTGTTATTACAAAATTCAATTACTTGGACTTGGAGGAAACTGTTGACTTTCTTTCAAAATATGATTTGCTGAGCTATCATTTGGATTTTGTTGCACCTGATGGCTTTGCATTGGATGCATTTGACGAAATTGCACCAAGGCTCGCTGAAGCAGCTCCATTTATTGAAAAAGCTGCGCGAATAATTGACAGAAAAAAAATAAGACCTTCACTGCATAACCTATTTCCCTGCATTATTTCAGGCTTTGAGGATTGCATGGCTGACTTAACACCTACAGCCACTTATTTGATTGGACCAGATTTCAGGGTTAATTTAGAGGGAAACAAGGATAAATACAGGGTAATGGGACCTGAATGCAGTAAATGCAAGTGGAGCATTATATGCCATGGCCCCTATAAAAGATATGTTAAAGTGCGCGGTTTTTCTGAATTCAAACCAGTGCCTGGAAAAAAGGTTTCATTGAAGGATTTCAGGGCAAGGGATTACTAATGCAATTGCATAAAATGAGAAATCACTGGGTTTTTTCACCACAGGAATTTTTTGGAGTAGTGCACGGATTGAAGCCTGTTTCAAGAAATATTTTAAGCAACAATGAAATTCCCCCAGCAAAGTTTGAAAAAGAATGCAAAAAAAATAGCGTTATTTTTGAAATAAAAGAATTAAAAGAAATGTATAACCAAAAAGCAAATGCAAAAATTGCTTACATTTCAAAGGAAAAAGAATTAATTGAAAAAGCAAAAGAAGCAGAGGAAAAAGGAAATAGAAAAAAAATAGCCAAATTGCTTGGCTATCCTGAATGCTGCGCTGAGTTTTTTTCAAAAGAGCATGCCTTTGGGGTAACAAAAAAAATCTTGGAAAAATCACAAAAGCCCTTTAACTGGCAATTGAATTTTTTTTACAACCTTGACTCAAGGTTAAACAACATTGAATTGAATGCACTGGATTGGCAAACCGTTGAAAGAATCAATTCTTATTGCATTTATTTAATTAACCATGTTCCTTGTTCATTTGAATGCAAAAAAAGCCAAGAGTACGCGGAAAAAATGAAAAAAATTCTCCAAAAAGAAGAGCCACGGCTGGCAAAAAAAATTGAAGAAATACTAAAAAAACCACTTTTTTACCAAAGCGAGCTTTTAATAGCGGTGTTCGAAGAAAGCAATGTTAAAAAAAGCCCTTTACTGGAAGAACTGTCAACAATGAAAAAAAGCGAAGCAATAAATAAACTGGAGAAAGGAATTGGCGAATTGCTTTTATTTGAGTGATTCAAATGAATGAATTGAAAAAAGTGGAAATTGTTGTTGGCTTTGCGTGCAACAACAGGTGCCTGTTTTGCTCAATTGGAGCAAAAAATGAAAACAAGAGCACTGAGCAAATAAAAAAAGAAATAATTAAAGCAATCAAAAAAGACAAAGCAAGGGAAATAAATTTCACTGGAGGCGAACCAACAATAAGGAAGGACATTTTTGAATTAGTGGAATTTGCAAAAAAAACTGGCGCTAAAACAGTGCGTGTAACAACAAATGGGCGAATGTTTTCAAACAAGGATTTTACTGAAAGAATAGCAAAAGCCGGCTTGAATGGGACAATTTTTTCAATTCATGGCTCTAACGCGGAAACGCATGACTCGCTTAGCAATGTAAAAGGCGCATTCATTCAAACAATTAAGGGCTTAACCAATGCAAGAACACAAAAGCTAACAATTGACATTAACACTGTTGTTACAACTGAAAATCTTGACGAATTGCCGGAACTAGCTGAAATGCTTTCAAGAAATTTTAGCATTCGCTCAATGTGCATTATTTTTCCGGACATTGACGGCTTTCTTGAAGCAAATCCCTGGCTTGTGCCATCATTCAGCCAAGCAATTAAAAGTATTGATGAAACAGTTACAGTGCTAAAAAAATATGAAAAAACCGCTTGGGTGTTAAACGTGCCGCCTTGCCTTTTTGAAAAAAACCGCAATGCAGCAAGTTGTGGCGAATTACGCACTAAAATGTACTGGTTTGACTTGCAAGTGAACTTGGATGAAAACAGGTCAAAGGGAAAAATAAAACTAAAAGAATGTAAGCACTGCACTCTTGAAAAAAACTGTGTTGGAATTTCAAAAAAATACATTGAATTAAAAGGAGAACCAAAAATAAAAGCATTAAAGTGAAAAAAATGGACTGGCCTTTAACATTCAAATGCAACAATAACTGCATTTCGTGCATTTTTGACACTCGCATGAACAAATACATGGGAACTCCGTATCTTAAAGAAATAAAAAGAGTGATTGAAAAAGTGCCAGAAGGAGAATACTTGGCTTTCACTGGCGGCGAGCCAACGTTAAGGGAAGAATTTTTTGACATACTAAAAATGGCCCGCCAAAGACATCCAAAAAAATACTTATTCGTTGTATCGAATGGAAGGGCGTTTTCTGACAAAAAATTCGTGAAAAAATTAAAAGAATTAAATCTGGGAAACTTTATGATTGGAATTGCATTATACGGCCATAACGCTGAAATACATGATTCAATTACAAGAGTTAAAGGAAGCTGGAACGAAACAATGAAAGGCATTGAAAATTTACTGAATGCTGGCTTTAACGTTGAATTAAGAGTAATAGTTCAAAAAGCAAACTACAAACACTTAACCGAAATAGCAGAAATAGTGAAAAAGAAATTTTTCAAAATTAAAAGAATTGTTTTCATTAACATGAAATACACTGGAAATGCATTCATTAACAGGAAAAAAATATTCGTCAAATACAGCAAAGCAGCAATAGAAGCCCAAAAAGCATTTGATGCACTTGAAGGAACAAAAATTGAAACAAGGCTTTACCATTTTCCATTATGCCTGCTTGAAGAAAAATACAGAAAAGCAGCAAGCGGCATCACAAAACAGTCAAGAGAATTAACCTTGCTGGAAAAATGCAATGAATGTTCATTGAAAGAAGAATGCCCCCAAATATGGAAAACCTATTTGCCATTAGCTGGAGAAAGCGAATTCAAGCCAGTCAAATAGCCCACAGAAAAATATATTAATTTTAGCAGCATTATTAGTTACATGAAAAAAGCATTAGAGCTATTGCCAAAAGTAAAAAAAACCTTTTCCGCTTTCCTGATTGAAGAAAAAGGCGGCATATCAAAGCATAAAATGATAACAATTGGCTCTTTTTTGGGCTCTATTTCACTTTTGAGCATGCTGCCAGAAGTAGCAGCGGCTCACTCCAATTCATTCACTATTGGATGGAATGCTGGAAACATTACAGCACAGCACGCTCATCACGCATCACACGCATCACACGCATCACACGCATCACACGCATCACACGCATCACACGGATCACACTCATCACACTCATCACACGGATCACACTCATCACACTCATCACACTCATCACACTCATCACACGGATCACACGCATCACATGCAAGCCATTACAGTAGCGGGGCATGCCCTACAACATATTGTCTTTAATGGAAAATAACATGGAACTGGACATCTATGAAAGAGAGGGAACAATTTCGCTCAAGGACTCTGAAAGGGTTAAGGATGCCATTTCAGCAATACCGTTTCTCTTAAAGGTTTTTGAAAAAAAAGGTAGAGTCATCTGCCGTTGTCCTGCTGATAGGGCTTTTTTTGTAATGGATAAAGAGGCATTCCATTCTTATGGGGAAAAAAAACTTGCCAAAAACACGATGCCCAAATTTGTAAAAATGGAGCCGAAATTTTATTACTTCGGTTCTGCTGTTACGAGTGCTTGCAATTTTGCTTGTTCATATTGCTATGGTTTGGGAAAAGACAGGACAGGAAAAACAGCAAGCTGGGCTTTATTGAAAGAATCCATTGACTTCATTTCAAAAAACAACCCAAAAGCATGGGTTTCCTTTTTTGCTCCTGGCGAGCAAATGCTTTATTTCCCGCTCTTCAAAAGAACCATAGAATACATTCAGAAAAAAATGAAACCAAAAAAAATGTTATTTTCTTCCAATGGATCTGGCAAACCAGAAAATTACCTGGCAATAGCCGACAGATTCCAAACACTTCAAATTTCCATTGATGGAAACCCAAAAATACAAGAAAAACAGAGACCACTTAAAGGAGGCGGGAGTTCTTCAGCCTTGGTGGAAAAGACCATAAAAGAGCTTGTGAAAGCAGGAAAAAAAGTCAATATAAAAATAACAGTTACCAACGAGCATTTCAGAAAGGAAAAACAGACATTTAAGTACTTTCACGATTTGGGGACAAAAATGGTGGCACTGTCACCCCTGAGCCCGCTTGGTCTCGGAAAAACAATAAATACAAACTTCAAAAAACTCATTGAATCTGAGTTAAAAATGCACGAATTGTTTGAATATTCAGGGATCTGCTCTCACATTGGAATAGAAGCCACTGAGGGGTACAAGGAAATCGTTTACTGCCCTGTGGGGCATTCTTTTAATGTTAGCTCTGACGGAATTGTTGGCAGTTGCATTTTATTAGGTGACAGGCAGGACTTAAAACTTCAAAAAGGACTGGAACAGCTGGTATTCGGACAATTCAATGAAAAGAAAAAAAAATTTGAACTCAATGAAAAAAAGGTAAAAGAACTCAGGGAAATTCATAAAAAAGCAGAATGCTGGAACTGCGATTTCAAGCTCTGCTGGGGGGGCTGCCCAGTGCGCAACATTCAAAAAACAGGCTCGATTGAAAAAATTGACAAGTCCTATTGCTGGGAGAGAAAAACAGAATTTTTTGCACTTGCCCGCTACAAAGCAGAAAAAGAAATAATAAAACTCAAGCCTTGGATTGAGGAAAAAAATGGAAAAATGTTTCTTTGCATGCAATTCAATGAATTTCCATTAAAAAAAAGCAGTGGCAAAAAAATAAGCGGAAACCCATTCATTGAATTCAATCCAAGCGAAACAGACCTCGAACAGCTACTTGAAAAAATCATTGCACTTAACGAAAGAAGCAAATTGGAACCAGTTCTCTTCCTGTTATCTCCAAAAGCCAAGGGAAGACTCAATGCAAGAAATTCAATCAAATTCAAGCTTTTTTTGCACGAACTCAAAAAAAACAAAGTATTCTTCAAGGTAAGTAAACCAATAAAAATAACCGATACAAGCAATGAAAAGGAACAAAAGTTCTACGACGAATTTTGCATTCCAAAAAACTGCTTTGAATGCCTTGAATTGTTCAAAGTAAAAAATGGGAACGCTTACTATTGCAATGGAACAAAAGGTCCAAAAATCAGCAATGTTTTTGACAGGCAAGAAATATTTGAAGAATTTGAAAAAACTGCTTTAAAAGCAGGGCTGTGTGAAAACATGGAAAAAACTGGAACTTTATGGAATGAGAAAAGCAATAAAAATAATAAGGAGAATGTTAATGTTATTATTGATAGGTATTTTGGGTTATACGAATGAAAAAAGAAGGGAAAGACATTAAAAAAGCCAGATTAAAACTGATTGGAGCAGTTTTGGCTGTTCTCTTAATTTCAGTAATTGCAGGAATTATTCTCATGCATCCGGCTGTATCAGAAATTGAAAATGAAAAAAAGAAACTGACAGAAGAATTCATAAGTGGCACCTACGTTCCAGCTTGGCCCAACGAAAAGGAAAGTACAATTGAATGGTACTATTATTCACTGTTAAAGCCAATGGCAATGAGACTTGAAGGCAAAGAACTGCCAGAAAAAGAAAATAGAATATTTTATAACGGAATAAACAAAAGCTTTGAAAAAGAATGCACAGAACAAACAGAACCCTGTCCTTTGTACAAAACCTTAATGCCCTACGGCATGGCAAATTCTGTCTACAGTGACATTATGGAAACAAAAAATCCATTTGAAAATGCTGCTTTTTCAAACTCTCTCAATTACTGGAGGGAATACTTTGAATCTAATGAATGGACTGAAAGCAACCTTGAAGACATTTGGGGATTAATAGTTGTAGAACGTTTATACGGCACGTTCAGTGAACAAAAAGCAATAAGCACGGTTAACAAAATAATTGAAATGCCGGTAAAGGAATCAAGCGCTGGAGAAAAAGTAAAAACCACTTGGCTGAAAGCGGCCATTATCAAAAGAAGTCTCAACATCGAAAGCATGAATGAATACAGTGCAGTTAAAGGACTGCCCTCAAAGGAAGAAGTGGAAAAAGCAATCTGTGAAATTCCTTCAATTGAAGACATAGCCAAAAATGGAAATATCTGCGAGCTTATGGATTACTTTAAGTTAAAGGTGTTTTGTGGAAGAAAAAACAAGGAATTGGATTCAAAGGAACAAGAAGCCATACTACCTTATCTCAAAGAAAGGTTTTCTGACATTAAAGAACTCCTCTGCCAAGTTTTCATACTACAAATGGTTAACTGAAACAAAAAAATCAATCCAGGGGCAAAAAATCAAATTTGAATATTTTCAAGTAATTTGTCCAAATGCCTGGACAGTTTTTAAAATACTTACACTTTTGGCATTCCGCTCCCTTAACGCGGGCATTCAAGTAATTGTCAAAATCTTCACTGTAATGGAATTCAACCGCGTGTTTTGCATAATCTCCCAAAACACAGAAAGGATAACGAGTAATAACTGGTAGAATTCCATTGCATATTCCTCGATTGACTGCTTCTTTTACAAAAGGCACTGTTTCCTCAATTCTTGGCACAATTCTTTCACGATTCTCCCAAGCACGACCATTCGGATGTACAAAAATCAACTCCATTCCTTTAACACCAAGGCTTGCCAAAAAATCCACTGTAACCGCTAAATCCTTATAGTTCTGTCTTACTACAACGGTATCAGTCCTAATCCTTGCATTCAATTCAATCAAGTTTTTCAATCCAAGTACTGTCTCATTAAAAGAACCCTTTACTCCACTCAATTCTTCAAAAAGTTTTTCATTAGGGGCATGAAATGAAACAAAAAATTCGCCTCTGTTGCCAAGCACTGAAACAGTTCTTTCACAAAATTCCTTATTTGAAAAAAGCCTGCCATTTGTTTGCACTTGCACCTTGCAGAAATCCAATTCAATGAGTTTTTCAAGTAATTTAAAAAAATCAGGTCTTAAAGCTGGTTCGCCTCCACTGAGAATGATTGCACTCGCAAAAGACCTTATTTTGGCGAATTCTTCAAACAATTCATTTGTTTTTTTAAAAGGCACAAAACCCCACATATTGTGCGTTTTTGGATCGTTGGGACGGGTGCAAAACAAGCAATGGTTATTGCATGCATGGTCTGGAATGCAAGTGTAAATTTTAGGCATCTATGAAAACCCCATTAATTGTTTGCTTTTTTTGCTCATTTTTTTGCCTCAAGACATGCATCTATTCGTGCGTCGTGCTTACCGAAAGGTCTTGGCATGAGAGGCACACTATGTGAAGTCCGTTGAGGCAAGAACCAAGCAAGGGGGCACATTCATACTAACGCACGTGCTTTTGCGAGCAGAGGTGCATGCCAAGATCGTGCGTTACTTGGCTTTTTTCTTACCCCTGGAGTTCACGTTTAATGTGTGGTACTCTCTCTTTCTGTAAGCATGATATATATGTAGCATAGCATTTTTCTTGCTACTGCTACTATTGCTTTGTTGGCTTCCTTTATCTTCTTGAGCCTGCAGCAATAGTGCTAGTTTTTCGCAGAAGCAATAGCCTTTACCTTTTTTGGGTGAGTCAGTGGTACTCCAACCCCTGTCATCAATCCGATCATACACTGGCTCGTAAAAACCATAAGCTTCCAATGCAAACTCTGTTTGTCCATCCAAACCAGTCAAGAACGCATTCAAGGCTTGTGGAGTATTCATAAACTTTGCTTCCTTTACTACTCTTCCCCTACTGTTAACAACAGCAGCGTTGATAAACTCTTTATGGACATCAAGTCCAGCATAGAATGTCATACAAAACCACCTCCATAGCCGTAAGAACATTCCACTTTGGGGTTTTCATAACATTCATAAGGGAAAGAATGAGAAAAAGGATAAAAAAGGATTTTGCTTATAACAAAGCATGAATCCATGGCCTGAATTCATTCCATACACAAGCTTTCAGCATAACTGGTTTTTTATAAAAAAAAGTAGGAATTATGAGTTTGTTGAAATGCTCATTTGGTTTTCTCTTCTTCTCTTTTAACAATGGTAAAGCCACTACCTGGATTGCTCAAGTGAGTGGTGTAACATTTTTCACAACAGTATTCAATTAAAATTTTTTCTTCGTTCACAATTGCATTGCATTCCGATAATTGAAGCGTGCCAGTTTTTCCAGGCAGCAGGGGCTGGCTTATATTGAATATGTCCGTGCCGTTTAAAACGGGCACTTCAAGCCTAACAGAAACAATTTTTTTGCTACCAGAATTAAGGAATGGCACAACAAGCCTGTTTTCAATGCATTTGCTCTTTCCATATTCAATTGAACAGCCAAGCTGGGCTCCCTGCATTGAAGTGTCTCTTGGTTGGTTCAATATAAAGACATAGAGCCCGAATAATAAAAGGAAGAGAAAAAATACAATTGGCAGCAAAACTCTTTCCTTTTTTGAATAAAAATCCATGAAATCCTTAAAAAAACCCATTTTTTCACCTCAGGGCACTGGAATTAATTCCTCAAAACCGCGTTTTACAGCATACTCTTTAAATATGCCCTCGCATATATTAAAATACTTGCAGCCTGCGCATTGTGGACCTTTAACCCTTGCAAGCTCGCGCCTGCTGTTTTCTACATCCAAGTTTTCAAAGTCTGGACCAATGTGCTCTTCTTTAAGAACATCCCTTGCAATGAACTCGCTTAAATTATTCAAGCAGCCAAGCATATAGCACATTGGAACATAACGCATAACACAATGTTTTATTCCATTGCGTGTGCCAACATCAACTGTTTCATGAATTACTTCAATTAAGTCAGTTAACCTTGGCACTAATTCATCAAAATGCTTTAATGCATTGCCCTGCGGATGCGGAAAAATAAACTCCATTCCATTAGCGCCAAGTCTTGCACTGTTTTCAGCAATCAATGGCAAGAAGGAAAGGTTTTGCTTTAGCATTACCGTGTTAGTACAAACATATGCCTTTGGGGCAAATTTTCTGAAATTCTTCATTCCCTCGGTCAACTGAGCAAAAGCGCCATTCACTCTAACCAAGTAATCATGCAATTCAGCGTTATGGCCATGGATTGAAAAAACCACTGAATTAAGGCCAGCATCAGTAATTTTTTTTGCAAATTCCTTGTTTGAAAACATTCGTCCGTTCGTAGTAAAACTAATCGTTTTATAACCCAAATCTTTTGCAAATTTAACCAATTCAATAATGTCCTTTCTAATAGTAGGCTCGCCACCCAAAAAATCAACAAAAGTGGAATTCCTCTCACGACCTCTTTCAAGAAATGCCTTCACTTGCTCTGTGGACATTGCCTTAAAGCGGTCGCGTTTTTCTGCAGCATAACAAAACCGGCAATTGTTATTGCAACGGTAACCCAAAGCTATTGCTGTTTTCACTTCCATAAAAAAGCACTCCTAAAAGGATTAATTTGAGCAAATTTTATAAAATGCTGTATTAAGGTCAATATTTGCATGCAATTCAATGAACTTAAAGATTTCCACGAATTTTTTGCATCTCTCAATTATTTTTTCCTTTAATGCATTGCATTTTTCAATTGACGGAAAACCAAGCCACAAACATTGCTGAAAGCAGCAATGCCCTTACAAGACAACCGTTCATAGTAACAAAAAAAGTCTCTTCAATGCTGGGATTCTTTTGCAAAAAAGACACAATTTCCGTAGCAGGAATGCCCCTAGCGGAAGTGAAAGCCAAAAGCAATGGTTCTTCAAGTACAACAATACTTTCCTTGCCTTTCAACTCTTCAAGCACTGAAAGGAATTCCACTTACAACAAATATGGATGCACAGGCTTTGAAAAAGAGGAAAACAAAAAAGAAGAAAAGCACTAAAACCAAAAACAAGGCAAGAGTGAAATGCAAATGCTTGAATTTAAAAAAATCACCCCAAAAAGAAAAAGGTTAAATTTTTTGTTGATTCATACAAGTCCCAAAATGAATGAAAAAAAGTCACCCGAGCAAAGAATGGTGAGGGCAAATCCGAGAACAATAAAAGGGGCAAAAGGCTGTCTTTCGCCAACTCTCAGCGTAGAAAAAGGGATTTTTTTGCTTTTCCTGAGGGTTTTTATTTTTTTAACATCCTCTTTTGAAAGACAGTCAAGGTTATGCAATGGCTTTTCCTTTGCAAAGGACAAATAGCCAATAAAGCTTGACTGTAAAAATGAAACCCTTTCAAAGCCCCTTTTTTTTGACACAATGAATTCAGCTGGACTCATTCCAGCCTTGAGCCTAGAAAGGGGGACCTTTTTAGTGTAAAGGTTATAAGACAAGAACAGCACAAAGAACCGGAAGAAAATGAAAAGTGCAGCAAGCATTAAAAAATTAAAAAGAAAGGAAAGAGTGTAAACCGTGCGAAAATCAATTACAACGCGAACTATTGCAAGAATCAAAAAAAACAATTCCATTTTAAAAGTAAAAAAGGCCTTAAGCAATTCAAATGCAAAGAAAAGAATAATGAGAGAAAAAAAGTAATCAGTGTAAAGGCCAAGGGAGCCAAGTGGTCTCATCACAAACCACACAAAACCCAAAAGAATAACTGCAATCATAAAAACGTTATAGGGAACAAAAGAATACTTGAAAGCATCTTTTAAAAGTTTAAATTTGCTTTTTATGATTATAATCAAAACCATGAAAAAGGAAACAGGAACAAAAGTGTTAATGAAAAAAACGGTTACAATTGACGGATTTGAAATAAGCTTGAATGGAAAAAACAAAAAAAACGCAAAGAAAAGCTTTGCATCTCCAGCTGGCCAGATCCCAAGCCACCATATAAGAAAAGAAATAAAAAAAGCATACAATAAAACAATGCCAACAGAAAAAAAATTTGAACCTGAAAGGAATTGAAAGAGTGCCCCTACAACAAGCAGGACAGCAATTGCCTTATTTGGAACTCTTTGAGTTTTAATATCAAAATAGGAAACAATCAATCCAACCAGCAAAGCGAAAGCTATGAGCAATTCTTTCATTTTATCAACTGAAAACCTTTTCCCTTCCAATCCAGTCAAACAGTATGTCGCGGTCTTTTTCAGAAAAAAGAATCTTTGAAAAAACCGTTTTAATTACTTCTTTGTAGGTTTTGCATTTGTCATCCTCTGCTATTTTTGAAACAATAGTGCCCTGGGCTGCATAAGTGTAAATTGGGCAAATTCCACAATAAGGAGAAAAAGCACAATTATCACACAAATAGTTCTTTTTGGATGAAACATCAAGCATTGCTTTAACGGTGTCATTGTCAAATATTTCACTGTAAGTGGAAGTGAAAACATTTCCAATTTTTAATTCATTGAAAAGCTTGCCTTCATCACAGGTGTAAATGTCTCCCTTGTAATTGTACAGCAATTGCCCAATTGCTGCACCACAAGGCGATTGAATGTCAACAAACATTGGGCCGCGCTTTGTCATAATCTTTTTTAAAAAAATTGTTGTCATTAATTCAACCATTTTTTTTCCATCAATATTTTTTTGAATAATATAATCAAGCGTTTTTTTGTAAAAATCAACAAATTCTTGGGGCGAATAACCTATTTTTTTCCATGTCTCTGAAGCAAAGCCAATATTGTTCAATCCCCTGAGCCAAACATGAGTGAACCCTAAATCAGAATAAGTGTCAATTATTTCTTTTCCCATTGAAAGAGATTTTCTTGAAACAGTGCACAAGGCATTAAGGTTAAAATCGTACTTGAATTCATCTTTTATTCTTTTAATCCAGTATTCAACAGAATCATAACTGCCCTTGCCGTCTAAAAATTTTCTGTTAAAGTCATGCACTTCTTTTGGGCCATCAAGAGAGGTTGAGAGACCCATTACTTTTCTTTCCTTTAGGCTGTCAAGGATTTCATCATTCAACAATGTAAAATTTGAAACAACAGAGAACTGCACTTTTTTGCCTGTTTCTTTTGATTTTTCTCTTGCATAATCAATAACTGTTTCAACCACTGGAAAATTAAGCAAGCATTCCCCGCCTTGAAATTCAATAACTATTGATTTTGCCGGAGTCAAAAACATGAAGTCAACTATTTTTTTGGCTGTTTTTTCATCCATGTCATAGCCCTTTGAAGTGCTGCTTTCAGCACGTGAATGGCAATAAATACAACGCTGATTGCAACGCATCGTGGGAGTCAAAATGTGCAGTGATGGCCCTTGGAACAAAAAACTGTAATGTTCTCTCATTCCCTCGATTACTTGTTGAATGTTATCCTCTGAAAGAATGAATCCTTTTTCCTTTAAAATAGAGAAAAGCTCTGGGTTTTCACTCAATTTATGCAATCTCAACAGGTCAAATTCTTTTTTTGAAAGCAAAACCCATGAACCGTGCTCTGCTGTAACCAAGTAATTGTCCTTGTCAAATTTAAAATAATTAAAACTGTTCAAAATATACTCTGACTCAGTCAATGGAGCATTAAAATAAGTTTTAGCCAAAGAAAACCCCTAAATATTGAGTTGCTTATGTTTTAAAAAACAAATCATTGCAAAGAAAAAATGTTGTGTTGCACAATTCCGACTATAAGCCAGCCTGATGGCTGGCTGGATTGTTTTTAGTTTGTGGGCAGCATGGTGTTGTAGAGTTGTGCTTTGAAGCACAGTTCTTGTTGCATATTTGCAAACTTTTTTGCCATGACGTGTGTTCCATA
>JAFCFP010000064.1 GCA_017608575.1 Candidatus Iainarchaeum sp.
AAGCATTCTGTCATATTTAAGCATTTTGTTCTTTAATTCCTTGCTTCGGCTGAACTCAACAAGTGCTTTGGCTATTGCACTGCGAGCAGCAACCGCTTGGCTCATAAAACCACTGCCTTTAACATTCACACGAATATCCACTTTGCCAGCGGTTTCACCAGCAATAACAAGCGGTTCAGAAATGAACATTCTCAAATACCTTGGTTGAATTGTTTCAAGAAGCCTTTTGTTAATCCACACTCTGCCACTGCCTCTCTTAATTGTTGCCCTGGCAGAACCTGTTTTCTTTTTTGCCTTGGTGTCAGTTCCTTTTCCTTTCTTTTTTTTACCCATAAAATCACTTTCCTCCAAGAGCCTTGCTTAATTCGCCAACCGTAATGAATGCTTCTTTTTCAGAAAACCTTGCGCTATCAATTGTTTCAATCTTTTCATTCTCAAATTCAGCTGGAACACCGATAAAAACCATTACCCTCTTAAAAGCTTCTCTGCCGCGTGCTTTTTTGAAGGGAAGCATTCCCCTTATAATCCTTCGCAGCAACATATCCGCTCTCTTTGGATATTTTGGGCCCTTTTCAGGGTTTCCCTTTGCACGCAAATCAATCCTTTTCTTAAACCTTCTCACTACTGCGCTCTTGTTGCCGCTAATAACTGCCTTTTCTGCATTAACAATTACTACCCTTTCCTTTTTTAGTGCCTTTTCTGCTGCAAAGCTTGCAAGCCTGCCGGCAACCAATCCACTTGCATCAATTACTATCATACAAAAACACCTATTTCACAATAACCATTTCAGAGGCTTTCCTTTTTGAATTCAATAATTCAACCAAAGACATTGCTTTACCATTGCTGTTTATTTTTGCCAAAGCACTTGCACTGAACTCCAAAGCCGCAACCTCTACCTTTTTACTCAATTCACCCTTGCCAAGCACTTTGCCGGGGACGACCAAGAGCTTGCCCTTATTCTTTGCCGCTAACAAATTAATCTTTGCAATATTCACAGCAGGCAAAACCCTGCGGGGCTTGCTCAATCTTTCAGCCAAATCCTTCCAGATTCTCTCCTTTCTTTCGTTTGATGTCTTTTTCATTGCGCGGATTAAAAGAACAATGCTTTTTTTCTTTTCCAGTTTTTTGCTCATGTTCATCACTTTTTTATTGCAGGAGGGAGGATTCGAACCCCCGAAGGCACTAAGCCACAGGATATCTCGAACCTCCAGGTTTCTTAAGTCCTGCCCCTTTGGCCACTTGGGTACTCCTGCAGGCTATTAATTCTCCCTCATAATTTTTTTAATTCTTTTTCAAACTCCTTTGATTTTTCTTTAATTTTTGCAGCTGCTTTTAAAAGTATTTGCTCAGCAGGCAGCTGGCCAAAACTTTCAACCCTTAATATAAAGCTATTCTTGTTGCCCACAATTTCAAACTTTCCATTGCTTTCAGTTTCACATCTTCCACACAGGGTACACTCATAGGGGTCCTTTAACACAATTTTTCCAGCCTTCAATTCAAGGACTTTTTTGGGGCACGATTCAACGATAGCTCTTGGATTATTCAATTTTGCCCTTTCTTTTGCATCAGGAACCTCATTAAATGAAACAATTCCAGGCTGCCATTTTGCATGCTCTTTTCCAACACCCATTACTGCTGTCATTTCCATTTTAATTTCCTGGTTTGCTCCAAGCTTGACAATTGGCACTTCTTTAAACACAATTTCTGCTTTTGGGTCAGAGCTTTTAATGTCTGCACTGTACACAGTACATGGCCCCTTTTTTGCAAGAGACATTTTTACTTTTTCACCTTCCTTGTGGCTTGAATGTGTTTTTATTGGAAGCAATCCAAGCCTACTTGCCAGGAATTCATCAAACAACACCGAATTATTCTTATAGATTGAAACATCCTCTATTGCAAGAACTTGCACGGCATTGATCGCGGTTCTCCTAAGGGCATTCATGAATTTGATATCAGTGCCTTTAACAAGCAATTTTAATTCGTTTCCTTGAGCCTTCAATTTCTTAACATTCATTCAAATCACTTCTTTTTAGTCCTAAACTTTTTCTTTCTCCTACAGCCATCATGTGGCAGAGGCGTAACGTTCTCAATTGACTTAATTCTAATACCGTTCCTAGTAAGGCTCCTGATGGCGGCTTCACTTCCCTTTCCAGGGGAATGTGATTTATTGCCACCCGGGCCGCGGACTTTAACAATTACATTATTGATGTTTCTCTCCTTTGCCTTTTCTGCTATAATTTCAGCAATCTTCATTGCAGTATAAGGAGTTCCCTGCTTGTGATCAGCTTTTACCACCTGACCGCCAGAACATTTAGCAATCGTTTCACTTCCAGTAATATCAGTCAAAAGCATGAGAGTATTATTATGGGAAGCATAAATATGAACTATTCCCTCACGTATTTTCTCCTTAGCCATTATTTCACCTCTTCAGTGCTTTCCTTTTTTCCCTTTCCAGTTCCATTGGTTTTCTTGCTTTGCACCTTTTCTGCCTTTTCCCCTTCCTTTCCTTTTTCTTCTTTTTCCTCTTTTCCTGTTTCTTTTTTCTCTTCAAGTTTTTCTTTGCTTTGTTCAGTTTTTGCTTCGGTTTTTTCCACTGCCTTTTTTGTTTCGGTTTCTGTTTTCCTGCCTTCATTGCTCTTTTCTGCGCCCTGTTTTGCTTCAGTGCTTTCTGCTTTTTTTCTTTCTCTTTTTACTGGCCTTGTTTTTACCTTGTTTCTTATGCTTGGAGTAAAATAGTCAATGGAATGCTCTTCTTCTTTTGTTACAATGTAGCCAGGGGCAGTAACGCGCTTGCCATTCACTGAAATATGGCCGTGAACAATCAATTGCCTTGCTTGTTTTACAGTGTTTGAAAGCCCTTTTCTCCAAACAAGTGTTTGCAGCCGCCTTTCAAGCAATGCCTCAATGTTCAAGCCAAGAACGTCATCCAATGTGGGTTTTCTTGGCATTATTCCTAACTTGCTTAAGCTGTCAAGCAGTTCCTTTTCCCTTTTAATCCTTCTCTCCAACGGTAATGCCAAAAGCTTTCTTGCATTCTGTCTTTTTTTCCTCAGAACAGTTTCAGCTCTCCAAATCTCTTTTTTGTTTTTCAAGCCATACCTTTCAGCGAGAATTCTTCTCTCTTCAACCGCTGCTTTGTCCCACATTTTTTTTGGTTTGTCAAACTTTTTTCTCTTCTTCTTTGGATCGCCCATTCATTTCACCTATTGGTCTTATTTCTTTGCCTCTTTTTTAATCACTCCCACTACGGGTCCTTTGCCCCTGTGGGTGCTTCGCACTCTTTGGCCGCGCACTGTCAAGCCCCAGCTGTGCCTTAAACCGCGGTAACTCTTTATTTCATTCAGCCTTTTAAGGTCTTCTCTTAAAGCAAAGTCGAGATCGCCCATTAAAAGCTGGAAGCTCTTCCCAGTGCGAAAGTCCTTTCTTCTGTTAAGCATCCATTCAGGAATCCCGTTCTCCAAGGGCTTTTGGAGTATTTCCTCAAGCACTTTATCCTGTTCTTCAGTGATTTTTCCCAGTTTTGAGTCATATTTAACGCTGGTTTTTTCTTCAAATTTTTGTGCAACAACCTTTGCAAAGCGATGGCTCACTCCCTTTAATGCCATTAATGCACGTGGAATAGGTAGTTTTCCATCCAAATCTTTGCCGGCAATTCTTACAATGAGTCTCAATTCTTCTTTTTCTTTAGCCATTCATTCACCCTTCCAGTCTTTTAATAATCTCTTCCTCTTTTCCGCTTGTGTCAATTTTTTCCCTTGTGGGAAACAAGTGTCGAATATTGCATTTTTGTTTCTTTAAGCCTTTGCCAATAATTGTAACTGTGTTGCCATTGCCTGTTTCCAGTATTACTACCTTTTTTGTTGCATTCCTTCCAGTTGTTTTATAGCAAACCCTGCCAACCTCAACTGCCGCCATAAACTCACCCATTCATTCCCTTCAAATATTTTGTTATAACAGAAACAATTGCTTCTTCGTTGAGCTTACTTGAATTAATAACCAAATCAAACGATTTCAGGTCATAAATGTTTATTCCCAGCGAGTTTAGAAAAATTTTTCTCTCCTCTTCTTCTTTTTCTTCCAGTTCTTTTTTTGCAACAATCATTGGAATCTTTTTCTCCTTTGTCAATTGAAGCGCACGGCTTTTTTCAGGGGATTGAATGAAAACCTTTAATTCAGCTTCACTCAAAAGCCATGTCGCCAATGGAAAATCAATTATTACATGGTCTTTTTTTGCCTCTCTTAACACAAGCTGTTTTATTTTTTCAGCTGTTTGTTCTTCGTACATTTTTTCCTTGGAAATTCCTTCCCTTGAAATCAGTTTTGTTATTTCTTCTCTTGGCATATATCTCACACCCAAATGCAAAGCAAGCAACTTGCTTACTTTCCTCGTGTTAGTTCCCGGCAATCCAGTAATTGTAATAATCATTTTATTCACTCAATTCTTTCACGTACCCCCTCAAACGAATATCAACATTCTTCAATTGCT
>JAFCFP010000065.1 GCA_017608575.1 Candidatus Iainarchaeum sp.
GGCATCAATAAAGCAATTGTCATCAATAACAGCAATTTGATTGTTCCAAGCATAAGTGCAGTTTTTTGGGGATCGGAAGTCTTTGTCAGTTCCACGATAGTCGCCAGCGTTTAAGTTTAAATTAGCAATAAAATGCTCAAACCTCGCCTCTCCAACGCAATGATAATAAAGTTCTATTCTAAGCCAGTTTTCATCAGCGCCATCAATGTTAGCGTCTTGAATGGTAAATTGAATATTGATTGTGTCTCCCTGCTTATAATAAGAACCCCATCCTGGACTAGTTATTTCCAATTGTGGATCTGCAGCATTTACTGCCAAAAAACATAAAATAAAAAAGACTCCTGTTAAAATTTTTTTATTCAAAAAATCCCCCCGAATACATTTAACCCAACCAAATCTGTTAAAATTTGTTATGTATACTTTTGTAGATTGCCTTTTCGCTAAATCTACTTATATATTCACCACCAAAAGTTTTTATTCTTTTTTCTGATTTCTTTTATAATTTGCGGCTTAAAACGTCTAAAAACGCTATACATAACTTTTCATAACTTTTTTGATTTTTTGGGCAGCATGGAAGCGGTTTAATGAATACAAAGGATGAATTTTTCCTGTTTTTGAAGGGAATGCTGATGGGCTTAGCGGACATAATTCCCGGCGTGTCAGGCGGCACAATGGCTTTTATTACAGGCATTTATCCAAGACTTGTTTTTGGAATTAAAAACATTGATTTTCAATTTTTGCCGCTTGCCTTAAAGGGCAAATTCACCAAAGCAAAAAAGAACATTAATTAAATTGATTTTGCATTGTTTGTTCCATTGCTTTCAGGCATAGCGCTTTCATTCCTCATATTCTCTCGGGTAATTCATTTTGCGCTTCAATTCTATCCAGTGCCAACGTTTGCTTTCTTTTTTGGATTGATTCTTGCATCTGCAAAAATAGTTTTCTCCAGATTAAACAAGATTGGTTTTGCTGAACTGGTTATTACTTTTGCAGGCTTCCTTTTCGCCTTCGTTTTTTCCGGCCTGAATCCATTGCATGCAGAGCATTCGCCAATGACTGTTTTTTTAAGTGGCACAATTGCAGTATGTGCAATGATTCTGCCTGGCATTTCCGGAGCATTCATTCTGCTTTTTTTGGGCCAATACGAATTCCTGCTTGGAGCACTGCACGAATTAAACCTTTTTATTATTGCTCTTTTCCTTGCAGGAGCCTTTGTTGGAATAATTCTTTTCTCAAGACTCTTGGCCTACCTTTTAAAAACGCACAGAAACGCAATGATGTCTTTTCTTGCCGGGCTAATGCTCGGCGCTTTGAGAATCCCTGTTGAAAAAGCCGCAAAAGCAACAACAATTGACGAATTAAAGCTCGCAATTGCTGCAGCGCTTGCAGGCATTTTCATTGTGCTTTTAATTGAATTAATTGCCAGCAATAAGTATACAGCAAACAATGGCAATATTAAAAAAAACTTGCCGAATTAATTATTCTGATTTAAATGCTTGGCGTAATAGGTGGCACTGTTTTTCTCAAACATAATATCTTAAAACCAAAAACTGAAAAAATAAAAACCGTTCAAGGGACTGCCTTAATCCAAAAAACCAACAGCATTGTATTTATTCCGAGGCATGGCTTTCCGGCAAAAATTCCACCACACAAGATTAACCACAAAGCAAACATTTTGGCATTGAAGAAAATGGGAGTGAAAGAAATCATTGGAGTCAATTCTGTGGGCAGCTTAAAAAAAGAAATAAAACCAGGCACAATTGCAGTGCCAAATGACTATATTAACTTATTCAACGTGCAGACATTCTTTGACAAAGAAATAAAACACATTACCCCTGCATTAAGTGCAATGCTTAGAAAAAAACTGCTTAATGCAGCAAAAAGGCTCAACATAAATGTTTTGAATAAAGGCGTTTACTTTCAAAGCCTTGGACCAAGGCTTGAAACGCCAGCGGAAAGCAGGTTTGCTTCAAGAATAGCAGATTTTGTGGGAATGACAATGGCAAGTGAAGCAACCCTTGCAAAAGAGCTCGAATTAGAATACGCTGCAATCTGTTCTGTTGACAATTATGCCAATGGTATTGCTGGAAAAGCAATGCATTCCAGCATAGTAAAAAACGCCTCATTGAACGCTGAAAAAATATGGCAAATAATTGAAAAAACAGCTGATCAAAAATGACCATTCTCATTAAAGACATTAAATTAAACGGAAAAGAAACAACAATTCAAATAGACAATAACATCATTTCCAAAATAAATCCAAAAAATCCAGACAAAAGCGACAGAATATTGAACGGCAAAGGCAAAGCAGTAATTCCATCGCTTTTAAACAACCACACTCATGCAGCAATGTCCTTGCTTCGAGGCTATGCTGATGATTTTCCCTTGCAAAAATGGCTTTCAGAATACATATGGCCAATGGAAAAAAAACTAAAAGCAAAAGATGTTTACTGGGGCGCCAGGCTAGCGTGCCTTGAAATGGTGAAAACCGGCACAACCTGTTTTAATGATATGTATTTTTTTCCACAGGAAACAGCCCGTGCAGCAATTGATGCTGGCATTCGAGCAGTTGTAAGCGAGGTTTTCTTTGATCCCTTGGAGACAGGGGAAAAACTTTCAAACTCGTTGAAGAAATCAATAAAAGAATTGAAAAAAATGGACGAACTAATAACGCCAGCAATTGGACCGCACGCAATTTACACTTTGAGCAATGAAAGCCTTGCGTGGCTTGCTGAGTTTTCAAAAAAAGAAGGACTTTTAATGCATTTCCATTTAAGCGAGACAAAAAAGGAAGTGGATGAATGCATTGAAAAAAACGGAAAAAGGCCTGTTGAGTTATTGGACGAACTTGGTTTTTTTTCAAAGCACTCCATTAATGCGCATTGCGTTTGGCTTGACGAAAAGGAAATAAAAATTCTGGCAAAAAGAAAAAGCAGGGCTGTTTATTGTCCAACATCAAACCAAAAGCTTTCAGTCGGCAAAGCAATGCCTTTCAAAAAACTTTCCCATGCAGGAGTAATTGTTTCACTTGGTACAGACGGCAATGCTTCCAATAATTCTTTGGATTTGTTTGAGGAAATGAAATCAGCTGTATTGCTTCAAAAATTTTCAAGCAACAATCCCATGGAAATGACTGCAATTGATGCTTTTAAGTTATGCACTTTGAATGCAGCTGAAAGCATTGGATTGAATGCTGGCTTAATTGAAGAGGGAAAACTTGCTGACTTGTGCATTGTTGACCTTAAAAATGTCAAAATAGTGCCAGGCCATGACTTGGTGTCTGATTTGGTTTATTCAGCTGATGGTTCTTGCATTGAAACAGTTATCTGTAATGGAAAAATAGTAATGCTTAACAGAAAAGTGGAAGGCGAGGAAGAAATAATTGAAAAAGCCAGAAAGCAAGCATTTGATTTAGTGCAAAGATAATTATTGTAGTTTTAAGAGCTCTTTTTTTACCACTACAATATCGGAGAGACCGCGGTACATGCCAGCGTAATCCAATCCATAGCCTCCAACGAATTCCCTTGGAATCTTAAAACCAACATAGTCCAACTGCAAGTCAGGGTTTTTGTCCTGGGTCTTGTCAAGCAAAACACATGTTTTGAATGGTTTGCCTCGCTTTGTGAGGAATTCCTGGAGTTTGCGCAGTGTTCCGCCTTTGTCAACAATGTCTTCAATGACCAGTATTATTTCTCCCTCAATATCGCCGTATTTTTCAATTTTAACCTCTTCGTTTGGAAAAGCCTTATCACCATAGCTTGAACACTGAATAAAGTCCAGTTTTGTTCTAATGGGAGTGCCTTCGTCAAGCAATCTAATCAAGTCAGAGGCAAAAAAAATGCTTCCCTTTAAAACCACCAGGCAGTTAATTTCTTTGAACTTCTTCAAGTCATCGCCAATTTCTTTAGCCATTGCTTCAAGTCTGCGTTTAATGCATTCTTTTGAGATTAAAACGCGGTCTATTTCTTTTCCATATTTTTCCAGCACTGCTGGTTTTTCATTGAAAGTGGTAACGCCTTCAACAGGCACATCAATTACTTTATCAAAAGAACTGATTACTTTTGCTTGCATTCAAGTCACCTTTTTTCCCAAAAAGAAAAGAAATTAATTCCCAAAATCTTTTAATTTGAAACTGTTTTTTCAACTCAACGCTCAAAGGAGAATTCTTGCGCTTTTAAGGTCTTTTTTTGTGTTAACATTAACATAGAGTCCTTGGAAGGGATAACCATATAACAGCCCTTTTTCTGCCAATCTTGGTAAAACGTCCCTTTCAAGGCTTTTATCCTTTTTTGAAAGGAATGAAAAAATTTTGGGTTCAAACAGGAAATAGCCTGCATTGACCAAAAAGCTTCCAATATCCTTGCCTGGCTTTTGCACGAATTTGCTCACATGGTTGCCCTGTAAAAGGGCAACACCGTAACTGGAGGGATTTCTAATTGTTGTGAGGGCAATTGTGGCAATTGAATTGTTCTCCCTATG
>JAFCFP010000066.1 GCA_017608575.1 Candidatus Iainarchaeum sp.
GAACGCCTTAAATAGCTTTCTTTTAATTGCGCTTTTGCTTAAGCAAAAAAGGCAAAACTATTTAAATGGGTTAATTGTATTATTGGTTTCATGTCTTTGGTTAGAAGTTATTTGTTTTTGTTATTGTCCTGTGGCTTGCTTGGAACAATTGGCGTGCTGGTGAAATTAATTGGTTCAAGTATTCCAATAATGACTCTTGTGTTTTATCGGGTTTTACTGGCTTTTTTGTTTTTGCTTGCAGTTGTTCCTTTTATTGACAAAAACACGTTTAAAATTTCAAAAAAAGATTTAAGGGATTATTTTTTTATTGGATTGTTGTTTGCGGTTTCTTTTTCTTTTTTTGTTTCAGCGTTTTTTCTTGCGCCTATTCAAAACGTTGCATTGATTAATGCAGTGTATCCTTTTTTTGTTTTGATTTTTGCTTATTTTTTGTTGAAAGAAAGAATTACTTTAACAAAAATTATAACCCTTGTTATTGCTTTTATTGGAATGGCAATAATTAATCCATTTAATGCAGGGGACCATGCATTGGGAAATTTTTTGTCTTTGATGGCTGCATTGGTTTATGCGTTCCTTTTAACATTGTTGAGAAGAGAGGATAAAACGCACAGTATTGGGGATGTATTGTGGTTTTTCTTTTTTGCATTGGTTTTATTGTTGCCATTTCCTTTCATTTACGGTTTTGGAAATGTTTCAAGCGTAATTGTTTACGTGCTTTTAATTGGATTTTTTTCCACTGGATTGGCTTTTTTGTTGCTTAACCTTGCCCTTGAAAGAATTGAAGCCGAAATTGTTTCAATAACCGGCATAATTGTTTCGCCAATTGTAGCAATTGCCCTTGGTGTTTTAATAATAGGTGAGCCCTTGGATGCAGGGGTTTTGGAAGGCGGTTCGTTGTTGATTTTGGCTGGCCTTTACTTGGAAACACATTCAAGAAAACTGAAATTTCTTGGGAGGCATAAAAGAAAGTAAGCTTTTGTTTATTTCAATGCCTTGTGCGTTGATTCCTTAAAGCCTTTTATTTTCTTATGCTCGATAGTTATTATGCCTTCTCCAAAAACCGCTATTAAAAAAGGGCATTCACTAAAGAAAAAGTTCAAAAATGCAAGGTTTGTTAAAAGAGCGTTAAGGCTTGGAGTTGGCAGCACTGAAGTGCTTTCACAGGTTGCAGGTGTTAAGCCGCACAAAATACACAGTATTAGAAGACGCCTTAAAGCAAGAGGCAAACTTCAAAAAGGCTCGCTTAGGACAAGGGTGATTAAAAGGCTTTTAATGGAGGGAGAGCTCCGCGAGGAAGAAATTGCAAGAAGAATCACTCCAAAGTTTTTAATAGAACAGGATCCAAAAGCACTTGAAAGAGCCGCTCAAGTGGTCAGAACCACGCGTTACAGGCTTAAGAAGGAAGGAATTGTAACAACCATTCCCGGTGTCATTACTCCGCCAGTGGCTGTTGCAAGGGCTCTTTTAAAATTTGAGGTTTTAAGGCAGTTAACGGATTGGAGCAGAACTCATTGTGAGTCAATTGCTGAGGCTGAATTGAAGGGAACACTTATTAGAATCTGGCGAAGGAACAATCCAAATATTTTTGAAGACGCTAAAAGAACCGCTAATGGTTTTTACTGGAAGAAAGCCTTAAAGCAGTTAAGGGAAGAGGGCTGGATTGAAATGCAAGAGGAAAGGTTTGGAAAAAAATTCAATCCAGAGCTTTTAACCAAAAAAAGCAGCCATAAAAGCAAGTAAACCTTTTTATTTTTCCGCGTGTTATTTTTAGTGGTTAAAATGCCAGTGCCTAGAATGATTTTCAGGGGAAGACTTTTACGTGGCAGAAACAGGGCTGTTAAAAGAATAAGGGAACTCCAAAAAAAAGTGAAAGAAAAAAATGGAAAGCTTTCTCCATTTGACTTGATTGAGCATTCAGTTACAATGGAGCTTTTGGGCTTGCGTGGGAAAAAGATTGCTTCCAGTGAAATCAATCCAAAAAGGGTAAAAAAAGCCTTGGATGCATTTAATGAGCTTTTGCTGAAAAGCCAAGAGCCAATGCTTCGCTTTCGTTTTTTAACTGATTTAACAAAAAGAAAGAAGGGTGAAACGAAAAAGCAATGGCTACAACGCAGGGAAAAGGAATGGCATGAGTTCAAAAAACAGCAACGCCAAAATGAAAAGTTTTACCAAATTGTCAGAAAATGCATGAAAGATAATCCCAAAGAACTAATTAAATTGCATTTAAGGCTTGTCAGAAAACTTGTTTCACTGGAAGATCGTGTTCTTGCTGACTTAAATAGGCTGAGTTTCAATTTTGATCCTTCAACTGGAAAATATTCAGCTTTAATTATTCGTTTGGATGCAAGTTCTATTCAAAGATATGGCCTTGAAGAGGCTTTTGATTTGTGGAATGACTCAGTTATAAGAACGCATAAAGCCTACAAATTGGTTAAAGAAGCCATAGAGAAGGAAACAGTGCATTTAAACAAACTGGAATTGTTGCTTGAAACGCTTTTGTTTGAATCCAGGGATTTTCCACAAAACAGGGAATTGCTTGAAAGTATCCGAGTGCGCTTGGAAAAAACAACCCCTTATTTTGGTTTTTTGGTGGATGTAGCTGAAGTTATTAGGGACAAACTTATTCCACTGCTATATGCAAAAAATAATTAAAATCTTTATTCATTGAACGTTTAATTTTTTTAATAAGCCATTAATTGCCTTCAATTAGCCTTTTATTTGGTTTGTGGATTAATTTATTGGCTTGGAATTGCGAGGCAGCAACAATGCCAAAGAAGAGAAATTTTCCTGTTGCAAGGAAGCCCTATTTGGAGCCTAGAATAGCGCGTGGTAAAAAAATATACCGCGGTGAAATTAAACCACAGCACATGCCGCGTTTTAAGAGGGCCGGCGAGCTAAAAATTGATTTCTTGAATGATGGCAGGGTTAAAGTTGTTTATTACCATGAAACTGCTCCAGGCAAACTTGAAGTAAGGGGCAAGAGAACATTCAAAAACCATTACACTGCTTTGAGAGGAACAAGCCACATGCTGGAATCCCTTGGAGGGGAGTTCAGGAAAGAAAGAGCAATTCAGTCAGAGCTCGCTGCATTGCATGCAACGATTTTTGATTCTTGGAGCAAAATGAATAATGCTCAAAGGCTTGCAGTCAAAGAATTCCTGCTTGGATTGGTTGATGAACTGCAGCCTCGTTACCAAAAATATTCCTCTATGGGTTTGAATGAAAGAAGCAAAATAAAGCGTTACAGATTGGAGCGATTGGAGAAAAAACTTGCAGTGCAAAGAATTAATTTGGCGATTGACTTGCTTGAAAAAAACAACAAGGGTGCTGCGTGTGCTGCATTGGTTGGTGCGTCCAATTCATTGATTGCTCAAATGGGTTCTGTTTTAAGACAAGAGGCTTTTTCTCGCAGGAGAAAAAAGGCTTTGTTCAGGCAAATGACCAGGGAAGAAGAGCATGTTTTTAAAACAATTAATGCAATGTCTCTTTCCCTTGAAATAATTGAAAGGCCAAATATTTCAATTGAATCCCTTGAATCCCGCTTGAAACAGCACGTTAATGCTTTAACTGTTCTGCAAAAAAGGCACGCTCCATTTTCAACAGCAGTGAGGCAATTGGTTGAAGCAATAAAGCTTGTGAGAGAAGGCTCTCTTAGCGAAGCAGCAAAAAAAATCCAGAAAGCAAGGCAATTGGTTGAATTTACTGCTTCGCAGAGAATTATTTTTTCAAAGCAAAGACTGAATGCTTTTTCAAAAGCCAGCTCAAAGAGAAGAACTGCGATTGTTGCACAGCAATTGCAATTGTTTGGGGAAAACGTGGTTTACTGGCATGAAAAAGCAAGCATTGAACAACGCAATAACATGCGTTCCTGGCTCACTGCATTGCAGCGCCTTTTAATCGGAACAAGCGCTGAGCCATTGCGTTCAAGCATAATAAATGCAAGGAATGCTTTGGCTGAAAATCCAGTGAAAGCAAAAGAAATAATACTTGAAACAGTGCAGGAAATAAGAAAGAAAAAATAATTTTTTTTTAAATAAAGCTTGACAGTAAACCAATTCATTCTATTCTGTTTCCAATGCTGTGCTTTTCTCTTTCAAACATTGTTATTTTTTTATTGGTTTCCCGGATTTTTTCCATTAATTCAGCTAATTCTCTTGCTGGAGCGTTTTCCTGTCTTCTTTTCTCTCTTTGCTGTGAAATTATTTCTCTTCGCTTTTTTAATGCCCTAATGTGCACTTCCAGCAATGCCTTTTTTGCTTTTTCACCGCGAAGACCGGCTTTGCTTTTTCCTTCAAGTAATTGTTGCATTGCTTTATCCCAATAGGTTCCGAATGCAAGCGTTGCTGCATCGCTAACTATGTCCGGGTTAGTGTAATACCATCTCTTGC
>JAFCFP010000019.1 GCA_017608575.1 Candidatus Iainarchaeum sp.
TTCAACCAGCCGAATGTTGAAAAAAGCAAAAAGAAAAGCATTGAACTCAGAAGAAAATTTGCAATCAGGGGAAAAAAATGAATGCCGTTGGAATTGATTTGGGTGGAACAAAAACCCTTGCAGTGCTATTGAACGAAAAAGGAAAGATTCTTGCACTGGAAAAAATAAAAAGCAATTTTCATTCAAAAAAGGAATGCATTGAAAGAATCACTGAACTCATTGAATCAGTAAGCAAAAAAAAAGAATTCATGGGAATATGCATTGCCTCCCGCGGACTAATTGACAGAAAAAAAGGAAAAATAAAAAGCGATATATTGCTACAGTTTTTAAACGGTTTTGAAATAAAAAAAGCACTTTCAAAAAAATTCCGCGGAAAAAAAATCCTTGTGGAAAATGATGCGAACTGTTTTATTTTTGCAGAACAACAATTCGGTGCAGCAAAAGGATTGAAAAATGTTATCGGGCTAACGCTTGGCACTGGCATTGGCGGCGGCATAATAATTGACGGAAAGCCATACTTTGGGCAGGGAAATGCTGCAGAAATAGGCCATATGGTGGTGAATTCACGGGGCAAAAAATGCCGCTGTGGAAGAAAAGGCTGCATTGAATCCGAGACAAGCGCTTCAGCCATTCTAAGAAGGGCAAGAAAAAAAGGAATCAAAGCAAAAAACACAAAAGAGTTGCTTGAAAAGGCAAAAAATGGAAACAAAAAAGCAATGCTTGCATGGACTGAATCAGCCAAAATGCTTGGAATTGCCCTTGCAAACATTGTGAACATTTTTGACCCACAGGCAATAATTATTGGCGGAGGCCTTGCAAATGCATGGAATGAATTCATTAAGCCAGCGGAAAAAACAATGAAAAAAGAACTGTTTTCAAAAAGCAATGTAAAAATAAAAAAAGCAGAATTTATTGAAATTGGTGTAGCAGCAGGTGCAGCCCAATGGGTTTTAACAGAAGAAAACAGAAAATTTTGGAAGCAAAAAAAACCGCTTTTTGCAGTAGACGCAATAATAAAATACTATGAAAAAGGAAGATTTAAAGGAATAGTGCTCGTGGAAAGAAAAAAATTTCCATTTGGTTTATCATTGCCTGGCGGCATTGTTGAATTAGGTGAAAGCGCTGAAAAAGCAATAAAAAGAGAAGCAAAAGAGGAAACAGGACTGGACATAAAAATTGAAAGGCAACTCCACACTTATTCAAACCCAAAGCGTGATCCAAGATATCACACAATTGCGCTTGCATTCATTGCAAAAGCAAGGGGAAAAATTAAAGCAGGAAGCGATGCAAAAAACGCAATGGTTTATCCATTGAAAAAAATTCCAAAAAAGCTCTGCTTTGGACACGAAAAGGTGATAAGAAAAGCCCTGCCTTATTTGTAGTAATCCATTAATTTTTCAATTCCTTCTCTCAGGGAAACCCTTGCCTTGAAGCCGAGCTCTTTTTCGCTCTTTGTTGTATCACAAAGAGTGTGCTGCACATAATTCTTTATTTTGTTTTCGACATATTCTGGCTTGATTGACGTGCCCAGCATTTCATTCAACAAGCCAACCATTTCATTTAGGTTATAGTTTTTACCAGTGCCAATATTGTAGACTTCCGCTGGCCGGCCTTTTTCAAATGCAAGCATTATTCCATCAACAACATCTTCAACATATGTAAAATCCCTTGTCTGGGAGCCATCCCCATAAATTACGGGAGCATTACCTTTTTTCATTTCCAAAAGAAATTGTGTTACAAGGTTTGCGTATTTTCCCTTAAATTCTTCATGCGGTCCATAAACACTGAAAAACCTCAAAGCGCTTGATTTAAGCGAATGCAATTGATTGTAGAGCTTGGCAATTCTTTCAAGTGCAATTCTTACCTCAGTATAATAATCAGTTATTTTTAACTGCATGTCCTCGCGGTGCGGTGGCTTTAATCCATTGTAAACCGAGGAAGAAGAAGCCCATACAACCTTTGCATTGTTCTTCAAGGCAAACTCAAAAACCTGTATACCTTCGGTTATTGCCCTGCCTGTGAGAACAGGGTTTTCTTTATACATTGGAGCAGAAGAATAAATACCCAAATGGAACACTGCCTCAACTCCACTCAAACCAAGGTTTCCTATTTCGCCGGCATTCGCTTCAAGGATTTTCACGCTGTCAACCACTTTTTTGAGGTTCTGCTTGTTTCCCGTATGAAAATTGTCAACAACAATTACTTCGTTGCCCTCGCTTACAAGCCTTTCAACCAAATTGCTTCCAATAAAACCCGCTCCACCGGTTACAACACACTTCATTCAAAAACACCAACAGAAAGAAAAACAACTAACAATTCAACTAACAATTATATTAAATATCCTTATAAAAACGTTAAAATTATAAATAGCAGCCAAGTAAGTAGTTATATTGCCTTCTGGTGAAAAAAATGATTGCTGAACTGCACTGCCATACCCATTATTCCAAGGGGTCAAAAATAAAAACCGAGGGATTGAACTCGCCAAAAGAAATAGTAGAATACGCAGACAAAATAGGACTTGATGCAATCGCCATTACAGACCATGACCAATTCAAGGGAGCAATCGAAGCAGAACTCGCTGCAAGGAATTTGGACATTACAGTAATAAAAGGAGAAGAAATTTCCACAAAACAGGGACACTTAATCGCCCTGGGTTTAAGTGAAATAGTTCCACCAGGAATGGATGTAAACCTTGCAATTGATTCCGTTAAAAGCCAGGGTGGAATAACAATTGCGCCACATCCATTTGATTTAAACAATAAGGGTATTAAGGAAAACGCTGAAAAATGCGATGCAGTGGAAGTGTTCAATGCAATAAACCTTGACAGGCTTTCAAACTTCAAAGCAATGCGTTTTGCCAAAAAGAAAAACAAGCCAATGGTTGCAGGGTCGGATGCTCACTGGAATTTAATGATAGGGCACGGCATTACAAGAATAAAAACAGACTCAACAGACGAAGAAGGAATAATCAAAGCAATAAAAAAAGGAAAAGTGGAAGCTGGTGGAAAATACATTCCAGTACCATTAATTCAAACATGGTCTCTTTTAAGAATAAAAAACTCTTATCAGTACTTGCAGCAATACATTGCAGAAAATTATTCCCTTCCAAAAAGGGCTTTAAGTAAAAGACTATTGTATCTAACAAAAAGAAGCCCTGGAAAAATTGACTATTTCTTTAAAGGAATTGCTTACTTTGGGCTTGCCACTGCAATGGTTTACAGTGCAGCAAAGCATTCAAGAAACATAATTTAATCAAACCATTCCCTTTGCTGTTTTTCTCATTGTGCGCATGCATTTTTTATGCCAGTACTGGCCAGCCCACTTTTTTTCACAACCTGTTGCCCCGCAAAGCGCGCAAGTTTCATTAGGATACTTTGCATCAACAATTTCAATTTTTTCCTTTTTTGTTTTTTCAGTGTTTCCACGCGGAACAATTTTCCTCAAAGAATCCTTTAAACCCATTCTTTCACCTAATGCCTAAAATGCCTCCTTTCAGCAAAAAGCAAACATAATCCGCGTTCATTCGCAGCACTTATAATTTCGTTATCCCTAATGCTTCCATGGGGCGCAACAATTGCAGTAATGTCGGCATCAGCCGCTCGATCAATGTTGTCCCTGAACGGAAAAAAGCCATCAGATGCAAGCACTGCACCCTTTTCCCTTCCACTTGCTTTTTTAATTGCAAGTTCAACAGCATCCACTCTACTCATTTGCCCAGCACCAATTCCAATTGTTGCAAGCCCTTTAGCCAAAACAATTGCATTGCTTTTAACATTTTTCACAACACGAAAAGCAAACTCTAAGTCACGCAATTCATCTCCAGAAGGCTTCTTCCTTGAAACAACATCAAACCATTCAGCTTTTTCTCTAACAGCATCAGCTTCCTGCAAAAGCAATCCACCTTCAATTCTCCTAAAATCTGCCTCTCTGCCATAACCAGAAAAAGGCAGTTTTAACACGCGGAGATTCTTTTTTTCACAGAGTTTATCCAAAGCCCCAGCATCAAAAGAAGGAGCAACAACCACTTCATTGAAAAAAGCGGTTATTTTTTCCGCTGTTTTGAAATCACATTTTTTGTTCAAGGCAATAACAGAACCAAAAGCGCTCTTGCTGTCACAATCAAGCGCTTTTTGAAATGCATCGCTTAATTTTTCTGCAGAAGCAACACCGCACGGATTATTGTGCTTTACTATTACTGCGGCTGGTTCATCAAACTCCAAAGCAATTCTTACAGCAGAATCAACATCCAAAAAATTATTGAAAGAAAGAGGCTTTCCGTTCAATTGCTCCAAGCTATTAAATGGCACAAGACAAGGAAAGCATTCAGTGTACACTGCACCAGCTTGGTGTGGATTCTCACCATACCTGCAGTCCTGTTTTTTTTCAAAACAAATGGAAATTTTTTCAGGAAACTCATAAAGCGGGGAAAAAAACCGGGCAATAATTGAATCATATTGTGCAGTAACAGAAAACGCTTTAGCTGCAAGCTTTCTGCGGGTTTCCAGTGAAATTCCACCAGAAGAAGCAAGCTCTTCCAAGAAAGCAGAATAATCCCTTGGCGTGGAAAGAACTGCAACGCTTTCATAGTTTTTGGCAGCAGCTCTCAAAAGAGCAACTCCACCAATATCAATTTTTTCAATTGCTTCTTTTTCAGTGCAATTGCCTGCAATTGTTTCCCTGAAAGGGTAAAGGTTCACTACAACCAAGTCAATTAATGGAATTTCCTTTTCCTTGAGTTCCATTAAATGCTCCCGCCTGGAGCGATCTGCAAGGATTCCTGCATGGATTTTTGGATGCAATGTTTTAACCCTGCCTCCAATCAGTTCAGGGAAACCAGTAAAATCAGAAACCTTTTCAGCAGAAATCCCTTTTCCCTTCAAAAACATCCAAGTGCTACCAGTTGCAATAATGTCAGCACCAAATTTTTTAAGCGCAAGACAGAATTCACCAAGACCTGTTTTATCAGAAACAGAAACAAGTGCTCTTTTTATCTTAAATTCATTCATTTCCTTTCACCTGTTGCATCAGCAAAATTTTCAGCAGCAATAACAGTGTTCTCCATCAAGCATGCCACAGTCATTGGTCCAACACCGCCTGGAACAGGCGTAATAAATGAAGCCTTTTCCTTAACTTCATCAAATGCAACATCACCACAAAGCTTTCCATTAATCCGGCTTATTCCAACATCAACAACTATTGCATTACTGCAAACCATTTCTGCTTTCACAAGCCCTGGAACGCCGGTTGCACTTATTAGTATTTGGGCGTTGCGCGTGAGTTGTCCAAGATTTTGCGTGAATTTATCGCAGATTGTGAGAGTTGCATTCCTGTTCAATAGCATTATTGAAAGCGGCAGTCCCACTGAGCCATGCCCAATAACACAAACATGTTTTCCTTTCAATTCAACTCCAGTGCTCTCAATCAGTCTTATTATCCCGCGAGCAGTACATGAAACCAAAAACTCGTCTCCCTGCACAAGCCTGCCAATATTCTCCAAAGCAAAGCCATCAACATCCTTTAAGGGAGAAATTGCTCCAATGACCCTTTTCTCATTAATGCTATCAGGCAATGGCAATTGCACTAAAATGCCATGAATTCTTTCATCCACATTAAGCCTTTCAATTTCTTTTATGAGTTCACTTTCCCGAATGCTGCCAGAAAGCCTTATTATGCGGGAAAACAAGCCAAGCCTTGCACAAGCCTCTTCTTTTTTTCTCACATAAATCTCTGAAGCCTCATCTTCACCAACAAGAATCACTGCAAGGCTAGGTGTTATTCCTTTTTCCTTCAAAGCATTGATTCTTTTCTCCAGCGATTTTTCTAATTCGCTTGCAATTTTTTTTCCATCAATTATTTTTGCCGGCATTAGTGCACCTCTTTAAAATCCTGCCTGGCAAGTGAATCCTTTTCCTGCAATTCTTTTTTAATAAGAGAAAAATATTCTTCAAGCCTCTTTTTAAGTGCCTGGTTGGAAAGGGAAAGAATTTTTATTGCGTGCAATGCAGCATTTTCCGGTTCAAGAATTGTTGAACAAGCAGTATTGCTAGGCATTCTAAGCGATGAAAGCAAATCCATAAAATTGAATTTTTCAGAAAGCACAGGACAATTAATGACAGGAAAACGCGAATGACCCGCAATAAGTGGCCCCAATGCATTGCTTCTTCCAGCAATTGCAATAAACACTATGCTGTCAAATTCTTTTTCATATTCTTTTATTGCCTCAATTACGCTAAGCGCAACTTTGTGCGCTGAAAGAACTCTTGACTCAAATTTAATGGGAAAAGAATTCTTTTTCCAAAAACCAATTATTCTTTCAGCCACTGATCTGTCTTTCTCTGAACCCATAAAAATAATCACTGCCTCTTTTTCCATTAAATCACCATTCATAAATCTCTCTTAAAACTTCCTTTAAATCACGGGCTTCAAACCATTTTTTTCCCAAGTACTGGTTTGCTCCAGCTTTATACATTTCACTGAAAAGATTCAAAAAAGAGGAATCCATTTTTTCAGGTTGAACACTGCAAAACTGTTTCCAGTTTCTTGCTTTTTTTTCCATTGCAATCTTTTTTGCATTTGTCACTTCTTCAATCCAGCGAGGCTGTTTTCTCTTATAATACTGTCTTGCCACTTCCTTGCTCACTTCTCTGCCTGAAAAAGAAAAACGATTCTCATCAAATGTGCCAACAACATCTGCAACAATCAAGCTTCCATTAAAATAAAACATTTCAATTTTTCCATCCTCGTTTTCAAAGCCCTGCTTTTTTGCCTGCCTTGAAATAACTTCATTCACTTGCAAAATAATTTTAGTCATTTCATTAAATTGCTCTTCATTCAATCCAGCTAATTCCTTGGCTTCGCTTAATTCCAAGTAACGGTCTTTTTCTTCAAGCTTTGTGGAAAAATCAATAAATGGCTTCACAAAGCGCACGGTTTCATTTGGCCAATTCTCAAAATCAAAGCCAAGCGAGGTTGGCTCAAAGCGTTGCCTAAAAGAAGAACCAATTGGCACTGAATTCCTGTAAATCATTTCCAACGGAATTAAATAATTGTTTCCAACAGCCTTCTTGAATGAATTATAGTCATATGCTCCATTAACAAAAGGCAGTTCAGGTTTAAGAGTGAGGGAAATTTTCATTTCATTGACTGGCTCGCTTAATTCATCCAAGTGCTTCACTTTGCCATTTTCCACTACGCCAAGAAAATGAGTTTCAATTCCTTCTTTTTCCAACAATTCAAAATTAAAAGCACCCATCATGCAAAGAACACTGCCTTTTCCTTGCACTTCATCAGGCATTTTGCCCCAGTCAAAAACACTGTAATCATCTGAAAACCTAAACAAGCCTTCTCCCAGCCTGTCCTGGTGCGGCATTACTTCAACAACCAATTCCTTAACAGAACCCAAAACAAAACCCCCTGCGAAAAAAAGAAATTAAAGTATTTTAATTATTTCCCTTTGAAGCGCCTTCCAATGACAAAGCCCTTGACTTTGCCAACCGAAAACCTGAAAGGCCTTGCAACATTTCTTGCAACAAGCGCCGGCGCAGATGGAATGTTTCTTCGCAGGCTTCTTCCAAACATTTTTGCCTGTCTTTTAAGCCTCTCACCCCTAGAAGAAGCCCCTGCAACCTCTCTATGCATTTTAATAACCCTGTCAAGCTTTTCCAAAGCCCGCTTGTTCTCTTCTTTGAGATCCTTTCGCGGCTTAAAAACATGTTCTTTTCCCCCAATTGAATAATAAAGCGGAAACCTTCCCCTGCGCTTTATTTTTTTTCTAACAAACAATGCAAGACCCTCTGGACCACTTCTTGAAAAAATAGAAAAATACTGAAACAGCACATCAAGCTTTGAAGTGGCAATCGCATAGTCAACAACTGCTCTTGGCACTCTCTCGGAAAGATTGAGAAAAATATTTATTCCCCCTTTTTTTTCTCTGTACTTTGCTGGCTCTATGTCAGTAACCGAATCACCCAAGTAAATGCTTACAGCGCTAACATTTTCCCTTGTTATTCCAGCATGTCTTGCCCATTTCCTTCCAAGCCCCTTTCTTTTAAGAATCCTTTGCCATATATTACTCTCAATTTTTTTAAGGTTGGAAACCTTGCTGTTCTGCCAATAGTTTTTCACATCCAAAATATAACCCTCTTTGTCACAGACAAAATCAAAACCATAAACATTTTTTCTTGGAATTTTCAGCTTTGCAGCAATAGCCTCAGCAATCGCTTTTGTGTTTGCAGTCAAAATATAACACATTCTCCTCTCAGAAAACCCAGATCTTTGAATCATTTCAAATAATTTTTCAGCCTGCGGCATCAGCCTTACAACCTCAAAAGCAATCTTTGTCAAATCACTTCTTTTAATCCTGTATCCTTTTTGCACCAAGTCCCTGAAGGTTTTTTCAACAGCCATTCCCGGATAATAATCCGGTCTTTTTCTTGCTGGACCATTGTCAACTAAATGCCAATTTCTCTCAAGCAATCCTGCAAACTCTCTCCCTTTTCTTTCAGCAATCAAACGCGCTTCTCTTCCCTTCAATCCTTTTTTCTCTGCTTCCCTTGCACCAACCCTCCTGCCCAATTCATAAATCACTTCAAGGGATGCATCACCTTGTGTAAGCGTTCCATCCATGTCAGAAATAATAAAAAGTGGCCGTCCTTTGAGCTTTTGCCTGCGCGTTTCCTCTTTATTGCCACTAATAGCTCTACGAGCTGCCATTCCAAACCCACTGCCTTATTATCTTTAACTATTATTTATATTAACCACGTTAACTATTATTTAATTAACCACGTATACAATTGGTATATAATTGATTGTTTATAATCCTTTACGTGAGAAAATGTTTCCCTTCACTCCAAAGGCATTGTTTGACCCAAAAAAAAAGCCTTTAAGAGTGGCAGTTCTCTTTTCAGGAAGCGCAAGCGCTGCCCGTTATGTTTTGCAGGAATGCAGAAAACATTCAAGCATTGCAAAAAAAATAAAATTCGTTGGTGCTTTTTCTGACACTCAAAGACCGCGTGGCTTTCGCACTTTTGACATGGTAAACTATCCAACTTACATAGTTGACTTCAATAAATTCATGGAAAAAAACAAAAAAATGGGAGAAAAAGCAAGACAAAAATACTTCAAAAGGGTTCTCAGCGAAATAAACCAATGGAAACCGGATATTTTAATGCTCTCTGGCTTCAAACGGGTTATTTCCGAGCCATTGCTGAGCGCTTACAAAAACAAAATTTTAAACGTGCACCCAGCAGATCTAACAATAAAAGAAAAAGGCAAAAGAAAATACCTTGGCCTTAACGCAGTGAGAGATACAGTGCTGTCAGGAGAAAAATTCACTCGCTCTTCAGTGCACTTTGTAACAAAAGAAGTTGATGCTGGACCAATTGTAGTGATTTCAAAAAAATTCGCCATTGACCCAAAAATACAAAAACTAAAAAAAGAAGGAAAAGAAACAGAATTCAAGTGTGCAATTGAATTATTACAAGACAAAATGAAATGGGAAGGCGATGGCCCTGCTTTCCTCAAAGCATTGGAATTATACGCAGATGGCAAAATTGGCATTCGATTCGGAAAAATATTCATTAAAGAAAATGGAAAATGGAAACATGGCTTCTTTGACTTGGAAACAGGGAAAGTGAAAAATTATTGAATTGCACCAGCAATCCTTGCCTTTATTCCATGCTTTCTTGCAATTTTTATGGCTTTTTTTGGTTCAGGGGTTATAACAAAAAAACAATTACCCATATTCCAAGCATGAAAGGATTCTTCAATTGATACATTGCCCAATTGCATTAATTCAATGAATTCTTTTTGCGGTGGAAACAAGTTGTCCAAAACAATGCTGTTTTCTGCTTTCAAAATTCTCTGCAAATTTTCACTTATTCCACCACCAGTAACATGCGCTAAGCCATGGATTTCACATTTTGGCTTGAAACCAAAAGCGCCAACCATTTCAATCACCGCAGGAGTCACAATAAGGGAAGGTTTTAAAAGAATGCTTCCCCATTTTTTGCCGTGGAATTTTTCATCAAACCATTCCACTCCAAAGCTTTTCTCCAAAATTTTTCTTGCAAGCGTTAAGCCATTGGAGCGAAATCCATTACTTTTAAATGCTACAACAGAATCGCCTTTTTGAATTCTTGAACCATCAACCAGTTTGCTTTCTTCAACTACTCCAATTAAGTCAGCATTCCAAGTAAAGCCTTTCACTTGGTCTGGCAATTCCGCTATTTCACCACCAATCATTGAAATGCCGGCACGCTTGCAAGCCTTTGGAATTCCTTTCATTAATTCTGTCACTGTTTGCTCGTCAACTTTTTGCATGTCCAAAGTGTTTGTTGCAGCAATTGGTTCCGCTCCAAGTGCAGAACAATCATCTGCAACCATTGCAATCAAATCAAAAGCCAGTGAATCAAATTTTTCCATTTTTTGAGCCACAACTGCCTTGCTTCCAACGCCATCAGAGTTTTTCACAATGAAGATATTTTTTGTTCTTGAGTCTTTTAAGGAAAGCTTAATCGGTCCAGAAAAACCGCCTTCCAATATTAAAGGCTCGCCAATTTTTCCCTTTCTGTTGGAAGAGGTTTTTTTTGCAAAAGAATAAGCAATACGAGAGCACTTATTTCCCTTTTCAATATTTACTCCTGCTTTTTTGTAAGACATTTTATTCATTCAAACCACAAATGTTCTAACTAAAAATGCATTTTAATATAATCAACTGCGTTTTCAAATATTTTTTGACCATCGCCCTTCTTTGGCATTTCATCAATGTTAATGAATTTATTCCTTAAACGCGTCCATTGGGGATGGTTTTCAAAGAAAAGAAACGCTTCAGGGTGGGGCATTAAGCCAAAAACCCTCCCTGTTTTGTCACAAATGCCGGCAATTGCATCAATTGAACCATTTGGATTCAAAGGATAACGATAACTTGGATTATAAGAATCATCAGCGTACTGCATTACCACTAATGAATTTTTCCATAGTTCGTTGATTGTTTTTCTGTCAGCCACAAACTTGCCTTCAGCGTGCCTGCACGGCAAATCAATGCGTTCAATTCCACGAGTGAAAACACAATTTGTTTTATTGACTTTTAATTTCACCCACCTGTCTTCAAATCTCGCCGAATCATTAAAAAAAAGTGAAACCTCTTGGTTTCCTTGTGCTTTTAATGCAGGCAAAAGCCCCAATTTAACCAACACCTGAAAGCCATTGCAAATTCCAATCACAAGCCTTCCGTTTTCAATGAAATCCTTTAAACCATCAAACAATTTAGTGCCCTGTGAAAAAGCGTTTTTAATTTTGTTCGCCAAAGCCTTTCCAGCACCCAAGTGGTCTCCAAAGGAAAACCCCCCGGGAAAGGCAATTATGTGAAATTCTTCCAATTTTTCCCAGCCAGCAATAAGGTCGTTTATGTGAACTCTTTTTGATTCCGCTCCAGCCAAAGAAAACGCTAAAGCAGTTTCATAATCACAATTAATTCCCTCACCACTCAACACCAATGCCTTCACTTTCATTTAATCACCATTTAAGCGTTTTTTGCCATGCATTCTTTAATTCAATAACATCCGCTTCAATAATTGCATCCCCTGAAAGCCCCAAAACCAGTAAATCCAGGGAATCAATTGTTTCACCCACTAAAGCAAAATCATTTCCTGAAAGCAATCCCTCGAACTCGTTTTGGTTTTCTTTTTTAACAGTCACAACAAAGCGTCCAGCGCTCTCGGAAAAAAGCAATTGCCAGTCCTCTTCAATTCCATTCATTGGAATCTTGCTTAAATCAACATTCAGGCCAAGCATTCCCGAAAAAGCGGTTTCCACCAAAGCAACAGCCAAACCGCCTTCACTGCAATCATGGCATGACTGCACCAATCCATTCATTATTGCCTTGTGCAATGCAGTGTATAATTTTTTGAATTTTTTTGCATTCACTACCGGAACGCTTTTTCCGATTGCTCCATGCATTTGGTAAAACAAAGAGCCGCCCAATTCATTGCGTGTAACGCCAAGCACATAAATCAGGTCTCCAGGGTGCTTTGCATCAATTGAAACCGCAAAACGAACATCTTCAATCAACCCAATGGCTGAAATCAACAGTGTTGGCTTAATTGAATGCTTTACTCCGTTTATTTCTCTGTCACCTGAAAGCGAATCCTTTCCCGAAATAAAAGGAACACCGAACTCGATTGCTGAATCAAAACAAGCACGGCAAGCTCTAACCAATTTTCCGAGTTTTTTCTTTCCATCCGGGTTTTTTTTGGAGTCAAACTTTGGATCCGGCCAGCAAAAATTATCCAGCAAAGCAATTCTCTCCGGGTCTGCACCGGAAGCAACAGCATTCCTTATTGCTTCATCAATGCAGTTTGCAGCCATATGATAAGTGTCAATTTCTCCAAATACAGGGTTCATGCCATTTGATACAACAACGCCTTGCCATGAATCAGGCAATACTTTTAATACAGCTGAATCACTTGGACCGTCATTGTATTTTCCCATTAAGGGCTTTATTATTGTATTGCCTAAAACTTCATGGTCATATTGTCTTACAATCCATTCCTTTGAACAAACATTCAAATGGGATAACATTTTTTTAAGCACTGAAGTAAACTCAGTGGTGTTCTCAATTGCTGGTTCTTTAAAGTTCGGAGCACTCCACTCCGCTTCAAGTTCCATTTTGGGCAAGCCATTGTGCAAAAAATCCAAAGACAAAAAAAGAACTGTTTTTTTGCCGTACTTTACCTGGAAAAACCCTGAATCATTAAATTCGCCAATTACTGTTGCTTCAACGTCGCGTTCCCTACAAAGCGATAAGAATTCGTCCAGTTTCTCCGGTGGAACAGCCAAAGTCATTCTTTCCTGTGCCTCGCTTAACAAGATTTCCCATGGCTGCAAGCCAGGGTATTTTAGTGGAGCTCTTTCAAGCCAGAGTTCAGCTCCATTGCTCTGCAAAGCCATTTCTCCAACTGAACTGCTTAAACCACCAGCTCCATTATCAGTAATTGAATCAAACAATCCTTTATCCCTTGCCTCCAACAACAAATCCTGCATTCTTTTCTGGACAATCGGCGCACCAATCTGCACAGCGCTCACTGGAGAGCCCTCAGCTAGTTTCATGCTTGAAAAAGTTGCTCCGTGAATGCCATCCTTTCCAATGCGTCCTCCAACCATTACTATTTTGTCTCCCGGCATTGCTTTTTTCAAATGCGAGCGCTTTCCTTTAACAATAGAAGGCATTAAGCCACATGTACCGCAAAAAACCAGTGGCCTGACAATAAAGGAGTCATCAAAAAACACTGTGCCGTTAACAGTGGGAATTCCAATCCTGTTTCCACCGTGCTCTATTCCAAGCCTGACTCCCTTTAAAACCCTTTTTGGGTGCAGCACTGTTTTTGGAATTTTTTCTTCCGACGTAAAAGGCGAACCAAAGCATAAAACATTGGTGTTGAAAATTGGTTTTGCCCCCAAGCCAGCTCCCAGGATATCCCGGTTTACTCCAACTATTCCAGTGAGAGCTCCACCGTAAGGATCAAGCGCAGAAGGTGAATTGTGTGTTTCAACCTTGAAAGCCAGGTTATGGTTTTCGTCAAATGCAATTATTCCAGCATTGTCATTGAAAACAGATACACAGAAATCATTTTTGCTGGAATTTCTTATTTTTTGCGTTGCACCAGCTATGAATGTTTTAAACAATCCGTCAATTTTGTGGGTTCTGCTTTCTTCAGTGTATTTTATTAGTGAATTGAAAACCTTGTGCTTGCAGTGCTCGCTTTGCGTTTGAGCAAAGCATTCAAGTTCAGCATCAGTTGGGTTTCCCTTCAATCCAAGCTTTTTTCTTTTTTTAAGAACATCCTTGTTTTTGAAATAATCCCTGAAAATCTTTAATTCTTGCACTGTCAGGGAAAGAGTGCGCATTTCACTCAATGCTTCAAGTTTTTCATCGGAAACATTTAGGTTAAATTCTTTCACTTTTGGCTTTTTTTGCGCTATTACAATCGGCAAAGGCAAACCGCGTTTTCCTCGAAGCTTCCATTCATCAGCTGAAAAAACCTGCCATCTTTCAATAAGCGGGTTTGCAAGCATTTTTTCAACTATTAATTCAATTTCTTCCCTGTTGCCACCGACAAAAAGGTATTGCGTGGAAGAAAACACGCTTCCATTGAGTTTTTTTGCTGTAAAAATTTCAAGCGATTCTTTTGCTGTTCTTCCCTCGTTGTCTGTTACGCCGGGCTTAAAGCCAATTTCAACAAGCCAGTCAAAATCAAAACCTGCAGCCAAAGGCGAATTAACAGAACAAATCTGTGTTATTGGATCAGTGAATACTTTTTTGGCAGCTGATTCAAGTTGTTTTATTGAAAACGGAATATCCATTGAAAAAGCCTTTATTATTCTAATGGATTGGGGTCTTATTCCAAGATCTTCCATTATTGACCTGCGGAGGCTTGCACCAATTACATCCTTTAAATCTGGCTTTGTGCAAACCTCAATCCTGTGCATTTTTATCACTTTAATTCCTTTGGTTTTTCAACCTTGTTTTTTTCAATAAATTCAACCAGCCACTTCGGCGGACAGCAAGCATTGCCTTTGTGAATGTAAGAATAGTTTCCCTCAAAACAACCAGTGCAAATCCTTCCCTTCAAATGCTTGGCGAATACTTTTTTGACTCCACTGACACTCACATACCTGACTGCATTGAATTTAACCAATCCAAAGCGCTTGTGTCTAAAGCCCTTTTCAGAGAGCTTTTTTTCAAGTTTTTCTTGGTTTTTCACAATGTCTCTAACTTTCAAGAGCTTTGGAGCAATCAATTCGCTGTCATCCAAGTCGATCCCTGCCTTACAGCCCCCAATCATTGGAGGCCACGCAAGGAAAAGGGAAACACTTTTTGCTTCGGATTTTTTGAATTTTTTTGAAAGCCATGCTGCAACGCTTCCCCGCACAATGCTGTCATCAATCAATACAACTTTTTCTCCTTTAACCTCAGGGAAAAGAATTTTGAATTTTCTTTTCAGTTTTTCATCCAAAGACATTGACTTGTAACCCAAAAAAGAGCGCTCGCCGCGCTTTCTGGATTCTTCCCTGCGAGTAATCACCTGCCTGAATTTAACGCCACTCTGAATATCCAGTGCTTTTTCAAAATAGCCCTGTGTTGCATTTATTCCAGAATTAGGAATCCACGAAATAACAGAGCCGGCTTCAGGGGGATGCTCCCTTGCAAGCTCTCTTCCAAAATCTCTCCTAATATTGTCAACAGTCAATCCATTGACCTTTGAATCATAGTTTTGAAAATAAGCAATTTCGTAAGGGCATAAAGCACGAAGGCTTGTGCCTTTAAGTTTTTTTCCCACATTGGTTTTTTTCCATTTTTCTTTCTTCAAATCAAGCACTCCAATTGAACCAGCTGGAACCTCCAATGCTTTTGCCTCACCTAACCCGCGAGCATGGCTTGTTTCTGAGAAAAAAATCCTTGAACCATTAAATTCAGTGAAATGCAGTGGCCTGAGCCCTTCACGCAGGTAAAAAAAGTGTCCTTTTTTTCCCTCAATTAAAGCTCCCAGAATCGTAAAACCGCCAAAAGGAAACGCTTGCTTGTAAAATTCCAGCAATGCATTATTCAAATGCCTTCCTTCAATGAATTCCATTAAAATCTTTGCCGCACAGGCAACCGAGTCATTGGTTGAACCATGCAAATCAATTCCCTTGCTCAACGCTGTTTCGCGCCATCGCTCAGTAAAAGAAACCTCTCCATTCATTACAATTGCAATGCTCGTGTTTCCCTTAGAAGCAATCACTGGATGGTTGTTGTCAAGGTTAATTTTTCCCTTGGTTGCATAACGCGCATGCCCCAAAACAAGTTCGGCTTTTCTCGCAGTTGGAGAATTCATCAAATTGTCAAACACATGCCTTGGAATATCCCTTGCTGTTCCAGCCCATTTTTCAACAATGAATTTCCCATTCTTTAAAAAAAGAAGGCCACTGCCATCATCTCCACGGTTTTTTTCACTTTCAAGGACCTGGAGGATCTTTTCAAGCACAAAGCCTTTTTTGCCCGGCAAAACCGCAAGAACTCCACAACCCATTATTCTGCCTCCAAAGCATTCAATCCAATATCAGAACGGAAATGCATTCCATTGAATGAAATTCTTTCAATTGCCATATAAGCCTTTTGCCTTGCCCCTTCAAGCGTTTTTGCCACAGCATTCACTCCCAAAATCCTGCCACCATTGGTGAAAAATTTTCCATTTTCAAAAGAAGTGCCTGCATGAAAAACAGTAACATTTGGCATTGAATTGGCTTCTTGAATGCCAGTGATTTCAAAATGTTCTTTTCCATAATTTAAAGGATAGCCTTTCACTGAAAGCACAACACATAAAGCGTTTTGTTTTGCCCATTTGATTTCGCTTGCATTCAATTCGCCTACAGCACAGTTATTGAGCACTTCAAACAAGTCAGATTCCAAAAGTGAAAGCACTGGCTGTGTCTCTGGATCACCAAACCTGACATTGTATTCAAGCACAAAGGGTTCTTTTTGCTCTGAAAACATTAAACCAAAATAGAGAACACCTCGCGCTTTAATTCCTTCTCTTTTAAAGCCTTTCAGTGTCGGCTTAAGGATTTTTTTGTTGAATTTTTCTCTTGCACTTTGGTCAAAAACAGGCGTTGGAGCAAAAGCACCCATTCCACCAGTGTTCGGTCCAATGCCATTGTCAAGCAAGCGCTTGTGGTCCTGTGAAGAAGGCATTAATTCAAAATGCTTTCCGTCAGTGAAAGCCATTACAGTGCACTCCCTGCCAGAAAGCCATTCTTCCACTAAAACGCGCTCCCCGCAACCACAGACCTTTTTAACCAGCAATTCATTCAATGCCTTTTCTGCTTCTTTAATGTTTGACGCTGGCATTGCTCCTTTGCCACCACATAGCTCATCAGCTTTAATGAAGAATTTTTTGCCCTCGGATTGCATGAATTCAAGCGCTTCCTTTTTGGATTCAAACACTTTGAATGCGGGTTGCTGAACGCCATGCTTTTTCATAAACTCACGTGCAAAAACCTTGCTTGATTCTAACCTTGCAGCATTAGAATTAAAGCCAAAAACAGGAATAGCCAATTCAGTCAATTTGTCAGCAAGGCCTTCAGCCAATGGTTTTTCGGGGCCAATTACAGCCAAGTCAATTTCTTTTTCAACAGCAAATTTTAGTATTTCTTCATGTGTTTTAAGCGAAACGTTTTTGCATTTTTTTTCAATTGCTGTGCCACCGTTTCCTGTAATGCAAAAAATGCGTTCAACTTTGCTGGAAAGAGCAAGTTTTTTTGCCAAGGCATGCTCTCTGCCCCCGCTTCCTATGAGTAGAATTGAAGCCATTGTTGCCCCCAAGGAGTGAATCGAAAAAAGAGTAAATAGGGAAAAAGAATAAAAAAGAATTGCAGAAGGGCAAAAAAAATAGCAATTACACGGATTAATATGAATTAGTTACCTTTTTTAATGTTTTGACTGCTTATTTTCTTAATAAAGGGGGTATTTACTTATGGCTGTAAAAAATGCAAAAAAAGCGAAGAAAAAAGAGGTTAAAAAAACCTGGCGTTCGGAAACAGAGGAAAAAATTGCAAACAACAGGCAAAGGGTTTTTGATTTAAGCAAAAGAATTGAAAACGAATTGAAGGAATTGAAAAAATACTCACGCATTGCCTCAAAAAACGAAACCGCTTTGAAGAATCTTCTCAAAGAATTCAATTCATTGAAAAAAAGAGAACGCGTTGACAAAAGAATTGTTAACAAAAACGCCAGAACACTGAAAACAATAAAGGATGACTTGAATGTTCTCAAAAGAATTGAATTGAAAGACTTCAACAAAGTGAAAGAACAAGTCAACAGGCACTCTGATTATTTGGCAAAAGAATCCAAGAGGTTTGATGAATTGGTTGAAAAAATGCAGGCATTATACAATCAATTGCAAAAATCCGCTTCAAACCCAAAAACAGGAGTGTCAAAAAAAATAGCAGACGAAGAAGTGGCATTCAACATTCTCACATTGTACTTTGAAGAAATTGCCAGAACTGGATTCAAAAAAACATTGAACTTGAGCGAAATAGTGAATGCTTACATGTACACCCTTGGAAGAATTCAAGGCACTGAAAACCTAGCAGAAAAAAGCACCAAGTTAAGCGAAGACTATGAAAACCTAATGAAAGACATTGACAGACTCAAGCAATCAATTGATTCAAAGGCAATTGAAAAACTGCCGGAAGCAAAAACAAAAGGATTCAGTTACATCAACAAAAAAGGCCAAACCTATTACTTGCACCAGCGAGGAAAACTTTACTATTTCTCAAAAGACCCATTCAGGGCAGTGGAACTACCAGCTGGAAGAATAGTGAAAGAAAACCCATTAACAGGCTTGCCAATACTGAAAAAGAAAAGGTAAAACCTTTTCTTTTTTTTATTTTTTTAAGCACAATGTCTTTTTAAAAAACCAATAAAAGCCTTTTCCCGCTTTCTTTAAACATGGCGAAGACAATCGTTGTTGCTTTGGGTGGCAATGCACTTATAAAAAAAGACCAAAAAGGCACTGTTTATGAACAATTTGCTAATTCAAGGGAAGCTTTGAGTGAAGTCGTTGAATTAATAAATGAAGGCCATAATGTTGTATTAACACATGGTAATGGTCCACAAGTTGGAAACATTATTATTAGGACTGAAGCTGCACTTGGAAAAGCCTATGATATTCCATTAGGGGTTGCTGTGGCTGAATCAGAGGGAGAAATTGGTTATATGCTGCAACAAACACTGCAAAACAAATTGCGCCAAGCTGGAATTAAAAAAAACGCTGTAACCGTTTTAACCCAAGTAGTATGCGATAAAAATGATCCACAATTAAAAAATCCAACAAAACCCATTGGACCGTTTTATTCAAAAAAAGAAATCTCCAAACTTAAAAAACGTGGAATTAAAATAATTGAGGACTCAGGTCGTGGTTACAGGCGTGTGGTGCCAAGCCCTATACCGCGAGATGTAGTGGAAAAAGAAATTGTTAAATTGTTG
>JAFCFP010000067.1 GCA_017608575.1 Candidatus Iainarchaeum sp.
CTTTAGCAGAGTCAAGCACCTTTTCGATAGTAATTATCATCTCCTCAGGAATTGTATGAGTAGGATACCTCCTACTTCCAGTCTTGTAATATATTCGATAAGATTTAAGAATCGGAATATCTCTAGGTGCTGGATAAATTCCGCCAAGCTCTCTTACTTTAGATAGTATATCGATCCATGTTACGCCACCATATGCTTTGTCCTGTTTTTTCTCCTTATACAACTCTATGATAGCTTTCAGAAGATAATACCCGCGCTTGCCTGTATCTCTTAGCGCTTGTTTGACCTGTTTTGAAACTTCCTTTCTTTTGTCCTCCAACTTGAAAACAGCATCTTCTTTAGCATCAAAATAGTAATATCTGCCTACAAATTTATCAATCGTCATGTAATCTGGAGGGCCTACTTTATTTAAGGCAGAAATAAATTTTTTATCATCAAGTTTTGGGTCCACCAACCTTTGTATTGCTTCAATCTTTTCTTCAGGTGAAAAGAAAGCATATTCATCTTTAGTGAACTTTTGATCAAATTGCTCAAACCATATAATGCCCATTGCCCTTCCAAGGTGATACAATCTTCTGTCATTGAAGAAAAAACGTTTCAATAAAATTTCTCTTTCCTTAGTTTTTTCTTGTTTCATAATAATAGTTATGGTGTCAAATATTTATAAATATATCGTTTGCGATGTAGGTTAATCGTATACGGTTGGGTATTTCTGGGGTGACGAAATGCCAAAAATCGAACTCGAAGTAAAAGCTAAAATAGAAAAAGACATATTGGAAGCCTTTGAACAAAAACTTAAGTCCTCTGGCTACAACTCAAAAGCTGAATGGCTTCGAGAGCAGATAAGAAATTTCCTTAAAAACAGCTAAAAACTGGTAAATCTTAAGTTATTAGCTTCTGATTAGCTAAACCCTTTGAATTTTTCTTCACAGCCTCTCAAACCCATTGCGCAACGTTAATGCTGTGTAAGATATTCAAACTCGCTATTTAATATTCTTGTTTAACCTTCTTTGTTCATACTACTTCTCTTCCTTTCCTTCAGTGAATGAACCCATTGGAAAAGGTTTTCCATGCCCAGGATAAACTGTTTTTATTTTTAAACTTTTCAATTTCTCGACACTGGCATTTGCAGCCGCTGAATCGTCCATAATAGAATTGAGAACTGGTTTGTCTTTGTTTTCGAGTAGATCACCACAAAAAAGGTTGCCATCGGCTGTAAGTATTCCTATTAAACCTTTTGAGTGCCCTGGAATATGAAGAACCTTTGCGTCAAGTTCATATTCAGAGAGTTCGTATCCTTCATCAATATATAAATCCGGGTTGAATCTTTCCTTTTTACCAAACCCAAACAGGATGCGAGCTATCATTCCAAGGAGAATATTACCTTTTCTTCTGTTCCAGAACATGTTCCCATGTTTGACCATTCCTGAATCGTTATAGTGCATGGCTATTTTTGCACTGAACTTTTTTTGGAGATAAGCAGCATTGCCGGCATGGTCAAAATCTCCGTGTGTTAAAATGATAAGTTTAAGATTACCTTGCTTGCAACCCATTCTTTCAAGTTCTTTTTCAAGATCAATGCGCTTATTTGAACACCCCGTGTCAATCAGGATATAGCCGGTCTTGGTTTCTATGAGATAACAATTTACACCACCTAACTTATAAGGTAGTGGTAAACTGATGGTTTTGATTTTTATAGGCATTTTATCCTCCCTTAGTTTATCTTCATTTACAGCTTATTTTATTGACCTGTTTAACAGGTTATTGCACGGGCCAGGATTCGAACCTGGGAAGGCACTAAGCCACAGGGTCCTAAACCCTGCCCCTTTGACCGCTTGGGTACCCGTGCTTTTTTTGTGTTACTGTAAATTATTGCAGTGTTTGTTTTTTTAAAATCAGCCATTGCTTTTTTTTGCTTTTTGATTTCCAAGCCAGCGAAAGAATTATTAATGTCTTTGAACTTTTATATTGCGCTCATTGGAGAGTGTTTTTAATGCACAGATGTAAGCATTGCGGTGAATTGCTTGAGGGAAGCAGGGGAATGGTGTTTTGTTCTTACAAGCGTGGTTTGGTGCACCATGATTGTTGTGTGAATGATTGTTCTTGGCATGGCGCGCCATGCAAGCATTCCCGTGGAGTTTATTTTTTGGATTCAATGAATGCTGAAACCAAGCAATAAGCGTTTTTTTAAATAAATCGCTTTTCACTATTTTTATTCTGGGTGAATGAAAAAATGGCTCGAATAATTAAGCCACGTAGAACTGAATTTGTTTTGCCTGAAGACCATAAGCCATTCACTGACAAGTATTTTTTGCGTTCGCGGAAAATACTTAAACGTGATGGTTTGAATCCAAGAGCAAAATACCAAGTATTTATTCAAAACGGTTCAGGAATTGTTTGTGGATTGGATGAAGCAATTGCCATAATTCGCAAGTATTCCAGTAAACCGGAAGAAATTGAAATTAATGCACTTTATGATGGAATGCCTTTCAAGGAAAAGGAAACCATAATGACAATTGAAGGCCCAGTGCAAGACTTAATTGAATTGGAAACAATGTATTTGGGGGTAATAAGCGCTGGTTCAAGTATTGCCTCGGCAATGAATGAAATTTGCTCCATTGCATCAGGCAAAGATGTTTTTTATTTTGGTGCAAGGCATTGGCGTTTTGATTCAGACCGCGAGTTAAGTTATGCTGCATGGGTTGGCGGTGCAAAAGGTGTCAGCACTGACATTGGTGCTTCAAGTTTTGGGGGAAAGGGAATGGGTACAATTCCTCACGCTCTGGTTTTGGTTTACGGTAGCACAATAAAGACAGCTGAAAAATTCTTTGAAGTGTTTGGCAGTGAAGCAAAAGTGATTGCGCTTGTGGATACTTTCAACAAAGAAATAACGGATTCGCTTAAAGCAGCTGAAGCACTTGGAGATAAACTGTATGGAGTGAGATTGGATACTTGTATGGAAAACCGCGGTGAGAGCACTTTTAAGGGAACAGGTGTTACTGTTGAACTTGCAAGAAAAGTGCGCTCTGAATTGGACAGGCATGGTTTTCAAAACGTTAAAATTTTTCTTTCCTCTGGTTTTAATGCTGGAAAAGTCAGAGAGTTTGTTGAAGCTGAGAAAAAATATGGAAAATTTTTTGACGCAATTGGCACTGGTTCAGTTTTTGATTTCAGGTTCGCTACATCTGATATTGTTGAAATTGATGGACGGCCCTGCCATAAAACTGGCAGGCCATTTAAGCCGAATGCTCGCCTTGAAAGAGTTGAATTGTGAGAGGTGCTTAAAATGCAGGAGGCAATTGTAATAATTGATATGCAAAATGATTTTGTGAAAAAGGATGGCGCGCTTTATGTTAGGAATGCTGAAGAAACAGTGCCAGTTATTGGTTTGTTGCTCAAAAAAGCCAGAGAGAAAAACATTCCTGTTTTTTTTACAATGGATTGGCATTCCCAAAATGACCCCGAATTCAGTAAATGGCCAAGGCATTGCGTTGCTGGTTCAAAAGGTGCCGAAATAATCAAAGAATTGGCTGAAATTAATGCTCCAATAGTTAAATGCGCTGGCCATGACAAGTTTTTTAAAACAGGTTTTGAAAAAGTGCTCAGGGACAAGGGAATTAAAAAATTGTATATAGCAGGAATTGCAACCGATTACTGTGTTAAATTCACTGTTTTAACTGCTTTGAGGCTCGGCTTTGAGGTTGTTGTTGTAAGTGATGCAATAAAAGCGGTTTCTGCAGAGTCAGGCCAAAAAGCAATAATTGAAATGAAGAAAGCTGGAGCAAAATTTAGTGAATCCAAACAAGTGCTGGCAGGGCTTGACTGAAAGGCAAGGGAAAGGTTTTAATAGAAAAAACGCCTTTTTATATCGGTTTAGTGAAGGGATTTGAATGCTTTCCGTTAAAAAAATTGCTTTGTTGGTTTTGTTGTTGTTTTTTCCAATTAGTGTTTTTTCCCAAAGCGTTTCAATTGTTTCAATTCAGTCAAGCGATGTTGCCGCTGGCCAGCCAACAGAAGTGAGATTGCAGTGCTCTGGAGGCAATCCAAACATTAGCGTTGAAATAAGGGATGCTTTCACTCAGCAATCCATTATGAGCAAGTCCGGTAAATGCAATGATGTTTTTTCATTTGATTTGTCTTTTGCAACCTACAGGGCTGTTGCTACAATTACTGATCCAGGTTGTACGGTGTGCGAAGACGCTGACTACTTTTTCGTCGGCTTAAGCCCTGCAATTATTCCAGTGCCAGAAATGCATCCAGCTGC
>JAFCFP010000068.1 GCA_017608575.1 Candidatus Iainarchaeum sp.
GGCACGAGAAAAAAAGCAAGAAAAAGACTTGAAGCTCATTATAAGCAGAGGGGAAAAAAAGGAATACAAGATTATGAATTTGAAACACCCACAGTAAAAATTGCTGGAAGGACTGTAGCCATTGCTGCCTGCGCTGATGTTGCTCATTCAAGAACTCTTGCAAAAAGCGATTTAGTGATTATTCCTTCACGAGGAATAGCTCTCCGGATGATTGATATTTATCTATTAAAAGAAGCAAAAATGAAGAAAGGAAGCAGACTAGTTTTTACTGATGCCTTGACTCACAAAAAAGTTGTACAAGAACTAAACTTTCGATATACTCACCCAAAAATTGCCAGAGAAGAAATTGGTGGGAAGGCCAAATATGATTTCAGTGGGCCATTACTTATTAGAAACCCAGAAGGAAAAATAGGCCCAATAAGAAGACTGAAAAAAGGGAGAATTCACAGGCTTTAACCCCTCTCAGAATCAACAACTCAATTTTCTTCTGCTTCAATTCCTTGTTTTTCCTGGAAAGCTTTTTGGACCTTTTCACCGTTGCAAAAACATTTAAAGTGGAGTGAGGGGAGCGAATTAGTGTTAAACGCCCAGGCCGGGATTCGAACCCGAATCGCAGCCTCGACAGGGCCGCATCCTAACCCTTAGACTACCTGGGCATTAAAAAAGAATGCTTTTCATAGCATTAATGTGTTGTGCAATACTAATGTTTTTTGCGGAACGCTTTTAAATTATTTCCTTAAGGTTTTGCTTCCACGTTCAAGGCCATAACTCAGAAAAGCAAAAAAAGCAATTCACTTGAATTTTTCAATTGCTTCCCTGTAAATTTTTTCAATTCTCTTTGTTTCCTGGGGCGTAATTTTTCTAACATATTTATCGTCTTTCAATCGTGCTTTATTTTTCTTTTCCCATTCTTTGGCAGTCACGGAGTACTGGCGTTGCACTTTGTCACGGTATAATTCCGGAACAACATTGTGGGCACAAAACGGCACAATCCTGCCATCAGGCAAAACATAATGAATGGAGCATCTTTCCACTCTATCAACATCATAATTAAACAAGTCCTGAAAATGCATCATTCCAATAAACAGGCTTTTGTAATGAAATTCTTTCAGGCCATCATATGTTCCGGAAATAAGTGCATGAGTCAACATTTTTCCAAGATTAAGATTTTTTGGCTGTTTTTCTTTATCAATAAAAGAATTCAACTTGTAAAGCAGTTTGCTTGCAGTTATTGCTTTCGCCATTGCTTTAATCTTGGTTTTTTTCGCTTCTCGAGACAATTCATTCAAATAATCAAACAATCCCTCAACATCCACAAAACGCGTTATTGGAACAAACTTGTTCTTTTCATCAATAAAAACATATGTTGCTGCACCGCAAACAAAATGAGTGGAAAACCTGTACTGTGGTTTTTGAGTAATGGATTCAATAAAATTGGTTATAGCAGTAACGCATGGAACAGTGTAAAAATCATCCAGAGCAATCTGTCCACTGGTTTGTTTTTCTATTAATTTTATTGTTTGAGGAATAGTAATGCGCTGTTTTTTTCGCTCAGAGTGCGGCATCATTCCAACAAGTGAAACTGGTTGAAAGTTAACTCCTCGCACAACATCAATGTTTGCAGCAGCAAACCTAATAATGTCACCGATTTCATGAGTGTTAAAACCATTAATAACCGTTGGCACTAAAACAATGCCCGCATGCTTTGTCTTTCTCACGTTTTCAATTGCCTGAGGCATTTCCCAAAAATTCTTTGGATTGGTTTGAGGGCTGACACCATCAAAACTCAAGTAAAGCACGTTTGCGCCAGCATTAATTATTTTTTTCACCAATGCAGGGCTTTGGGAAAAACGAATTGCATTAGTGTTAAATTGCACGTGCTCAAAGCCCTCTTTTTTACACAACTTGACAACATCCACAATGTCTTTTCTTAACGCGGGTTCTCCGCCAGTCAATTGAATTGCATTAGGTGGAACAGGCCTTTCAGAGCGCAGCACTCGCAGCATTTTTTTAATTTGTTCAAGTGATGGCTCATAAATGGGATCATTTTTTTTGGCATAAAAAAAACAATACCAGCACGACAAATCACATCTATTTGTTACAACCAAGTTAGCCAACGAAGTATGAGATTTGTGCTGGTGGCACAAACCACAATCCAATGGGCATTGTAATTCCCTCAACGGCTTGTCAATCTGCACTTTATCCAATTCAATGCCAGGGTCAGCGTACTCCATTTGCTTGTAATAAAAACCAGCATCCTCCCAGTACTTTTCCTCAATTGTCCCATGCTTTGAGCATTTTTTTCTCATCCAAATTTCCTTGTCGCGCTCAAAAATAAGTGCAGGAATACGCATTTCCAAATACTTTTTTTCATTATAACAAGCAGGACACAAACTCATTGTCAAGCGCACTGGTTTTTCTCCCTTTTTTAAAAGCTTTTTCGCTGTTGCAAGAGCCATTTTTTCAGAAAGATTAACATTAACGCTTATTGTAAAGATTTCATTGTTTAACTCTGAAACTCTATCACCGGAATAAATTTTTCTAAGAGCTATTTTATGCCTGTGCATTTTTTCTTCCCCGATTAATAATAAAAAAACCATAAAATAGTTTAAAAATGCTTTTACTTGGAAGCCAACTTATTGCAGAATAATTTAATGAGCGAAAAGCGTAAAAGAAAGCAATCCAAGAAAAAAACCAGCAACAAAAAAGCAAACATCCACTAAAACAAATCCCAGTTCCCCAACTGAAAGCATTTTGAAAACATCTGGATAAATAGCAATGTAAGAAATGTTAATTATTGCAATAATTAAAAGAGTGGAAGCAATCAAGCCAATTGCTGCACTTAAAAAAGTGAAAAGAAAAAAAGTAACAAAACCCATTAAAAGCCCAATTGCAACAGCAAAAACAAGCGATGGCTTTCCAACTTTCTCAGAATGCTTTAATGCATTGATTTCATCAAAACCGCGTTTTTCCCACTCACTTGGCATAATGAAAAGAAGCAAATTCCCTTTTAAATTCTTTTCCCTGGATTAATTAATGCTAAGATTAGCACTAAAGGTGGGGTGGCCCAGTCCGGTTACGGCGGCAGCCTGCTAAACTTTTCTTTTGGAAAAAGAAAACTTTAATGAAAAGAAAAACTTGTTTGAATTAAGAATTAGATGCAGTGAGCTGCTGGGCATTTTGCCCGCACGGGTTCGAATCCCGTCCCCACCGTTTGCGTGTTCGGTGGGTAGTGAGGGGTTTGGGGTTGGTGGTCGGCGTGTGGTTGTTGGTAATGAGTCTTATTGGGTTGGGCTTTTGAACTCTTTTTCTAAAGCGGATTTGGAACGCTTGGAGACTTTGAGGAGAGAGGTTTATTTTTCTAATTTTAATGCCAAGCGTCGTAAAGGTCAAGAGAAGTGCAGGAATGTTTACAGGGTTTTCTCCGACAGTGATTTGGTGAAGTTTTTTTCTGTGATTCCAGTGAAAAGGGTTAAGTTCGGCGTGTTGCTTTTTTCTATGCTGACGACTGGGTTTCGTATTGGTGAAGCGTGCAATATCAGGGTTTCTGATATTGACTTTGAGCGTGGAGTGATTTCTCTGTTCACTGAGAAGGCATGGGGCTTGTAAGGATAAGGAAGCGGTTAAGACTTTGGCGAAGTTGGGTGTTTTCTTTCTTGCTTCTTCTGTTTCTTTTTCTTCTCTTCTTGCTTTTTATTACGCGGCTTCGCGTTTCAATTAAGCGCGGTGGTTTTTTATTGGATTGCGTGATCGCAATTCAGCCAACTCTCTTAAAACCACTACGCCTTCTATAAAAAAATTGAAGTTTTCCAGCGAGCAATACTTTTGGCGACAATGGTGTTCAAATGGAAAGTATCCTAGAATGCGTATGTTCGGTTTATTTAAGGTTAATGTCCGATAGATCAAATTTGAAGACATACTCGTCGTCATAAAGCAAGGCTTGGCCATCACCTATATTTCTTGATTCCTTCGAATAACTCGATAGCCCTGTTTCTATAATTAACTCATTTAAATCTAATTCAGGGTTGTCTTTTGTTTCAAAAAATAATGCTCCTTTTTTTACAACATTGCTAAATATATCTCCACTGTCAAAAGCATTTTTGTATTTATAGGACGAAATATAGGCTTCTTCAAATTGATTAGAGCTTTTGCCCAAAATAATTGGGTTCGGGGAATAGTGAGATATCTTTTCAT
>JAFCFP010000069.1 GCA_017608575.1 Candidatus Iainarchaeum sp.
CTGATGCTGTTGTTTTGGTGCTGGATTCAATAAAGCCTTTTAAGGATTTTGAGCTCCTCAAGCGCGAGCTTGAAAATGTTAAAATAATAATTGACAGAAAAAAGCCAAGAGTTAAAATTGGCCCAACAAAGTTTAAGGGAATTTTTATTACTGGTGAAAAATTTTTCAAGGGAAAAAAGCTTGAGCTCGAATCTTTTCTTAAAAGCCAGGGAATTTTTAATGCAAGCGTTGTTTTAAGCGAGCCAGTGGACATTCCAATGATTGAAGAGGTTCTTGACAAAAGCATTGTTTACAAGCCCTGCATTGCGTTGGTTGTTGACAGCACTGAAAGCGGTTTTAATGAAGCTGAAATGAAAAAGATTGCGCGTTTTCTCAAGGTTTTAAGGGTTCAAAAATTGGATGAAAAAACAGTGCAACAGCTAAAAAGTGAGTTTTTTCTTTTGCTTGGAAAAATTCTTGTTTTTACAAAAAAGCCTGGTGAGGCAAAAGCCAAAAAACCGCTTGCTTTGGAGAAAAACGCAACGGTTGAAGACCTTGTGAGGTTTATCCACAAGGATATTGCGCGTTCTTTTAAATTTGCGCGAGTTTGGGGTTCAACGCGTTTTCCAGGCCAAAAAGTTGCAAAGGATTATGTTTTGAAAAACCATGACGTGGTTGAGGTTTATTGTTGAAATTGTTTTTTTGTTTTTTCTGTTTCTTTTGAGTCAATGATTCCTTTTTTGTTTTTTCTTGAAAGTAATGCAATGATTATTAGGATTAGTATTGTGAATACTATTAAGTAAAAAATGAGTGTTTTGTCCTGTACTGAGAATGAAACGTCTTTTTCCACGATGTGTGTTCCTTTTTCGTCTTCAAATTGGATTCTTACAATTACTGGGTTTTCACCGCTTAATCCTTCCTCTATTGTGAACGGGAATCTCTTGTTTTCTATTTTTTCTCCTGGTTGGAATCCTGTTTGCGGTGCCAGTTTTTGTATTGAAAAGGTTGTTTCGCTTGCGTGTGCTTTTGATGGAAGTATTATTTCGCCTTTTATGTTTGTTAATGGCATTTTTCCCCTGTTTTGAATTGTGAGTATTATTGAGTTTTCTTCGTTTGGATTCATTGTTGGTTTTTCAATTGTTGCTTCAATGTAAAGAGGCCTTGGAGTGACCTCTAAATAAGTTCCAGTGTAATTCGTTTGGGTGTTCTGGCCGTAATAAACCGTTATTTTTTTCTTTTCTCTTTGTGTTATGCCTTGGCTTTCCGCTGGCTTCACTGAGAAGAGCACTTCGTTTGTGCTTCCGCCTTTTATTTCTTCAAAATGCCATGTTTTTGACTGTGTTTTTTCCATTTCATCAATTATGTTAAGACCGTTGTCCACAAAAGCAGTGACAGTGAAGTTTTCTGTTTTTTTATCGCTTAAATTTTTTATTATGATTTTGAATTGGGCTTTTTCTTCAGGGTAAAGCGTAATTGTTTTTTCCCCTGTTGCTGGAAAAATTTCAACGCTAATGTAAGCCATTGAAACCGGAAACAATAAGAGTGCGGTTAAAAAAACAGCAATAATGCTTTTGGTCAAAATGAAACCTCCTCTTCTGTTTCCTCTTTTTGAACAAGCCCTGCTATTTTTCTTCTGTTCTTTAAGGCGTAAATAATTATGAGGGCAATAATTATTAATATGCTTCCTGTTATAAGCAAATCCCAGCGGTATTTTGGTTCAAGGTGTTCTGGTTCAAGCCCTTCTTCAAAAATGTCAATAATGTTCTTTTTTGCCTTTAATCCAAAGCTTTTCGCTTTCTCATAGTCTCCTTTTTCAAAATATGCTTGTGCTTTATTCCAGTTTGTTTCCAGCAATGCAATGCTTTCTTGGTTTTTCCACTTGTCTTTTAATTCACTGCCCAGCATGGATTCAGCTGCATTTTTAACGCTTTTATAAGTGTTGTTTGTTTTTTTGAATAAATCGCTGTCTTCTGCAAAAAGCACTTCGAATGCTTTTGCTTTTTCAATTCTTTTGTTGAATGACTGCACTAATGAAAGTGAGCTCGCAATTGCGTTATCGTAAACGCTTTCAATTCCTTCCTTTAATCCTTCAATGCTTGAAGCCCAGTTTCCAATTAATTGGAAATCGTTCGGGGGCTTTGAATAGCCAATTAGTGATTTTTGGCTTTCTGCATTCAAGCCAGATGAGGAAATAATTCTCTGCAATGCCTTTAATTCAGTGTTGTATTCCACTGCACTGTTGTCGATTTCCCTGAGCATTGTGAACACGTCAATTAATGAGTTTTTTAAATCGCTTTCAATGGCTGTTTCAAGCCTTTCGCTTTTCTGGTTTAATGTTGATTCAAGCGAGTTAGCTTCATCCATTTTGTCAGCCAATTCCAAAAGCATTGAACTCATTTCGTCAAGTTTTGCTTTCATTTCAAAAACCTTTTTGGTTGCTTCCATGTCGTTTAATTGGTTTGCAATAATATCCAAGTCGTTTTTTTCATCTTCCAAGAGCCTTGCAATGTTTCTCACAATGTTTGTTGAAAGCAAAAACCAAGTGAGGCTTGGATTTGATTCCACTTGTGCTTTGAATTCAGAGTAATCAAGTGCAAATTTTGCTGTTTGGAACAATTTTTTTACTGTCACGTCCTCGTTTTCAATTACTCTTTCCTGTTTTTTATCCAATGCAATAAATCCACTGAATTCACCGTTCAATTCAACCTTTACAACATAATAATCCTTTCCATTGTGGGAAATTGTAGCTGACTCTGTTGCTCTTTCCCCTTGGCCAAGCAAATGCGTTTTTGTTGTAATGTAATTGGTTGGCTCGTATGCTTGCACTCCAAAAAAGAAAACAAGCAACAAAAATGCAGCCACGGCAAAGAGTTTTTTTTCCGTTTTCTCCATCCATTAAATTAAATATACTGATTATTTAAATGTTTGCGTTCCATGGTTTTAAGGGGTTTTTTGTGAAACTAATGGTTGTTTTGCTTGAACCTGAATACGAAGAAAACATTGGCCTTATAGCGCGGGCAATGAAAAATTTTGGTGTTTCCAAGCTTGTTCTGGTCAACCCAAAAGCAGACTTCAAATCCCCAAAGGCAAAAAGCAGGGCAATGCACGCAACTGAATTACTCTCAAATGCAGTTATTGTTAATTCATTAAGGGAAGCAATTTCAAAAGCTGATTTTTCAGCTGCAACCACTGCGGTTTGCACTGCAAACAACAAAATGTTTCGCAATGCCTTAACTCCCAAAGAGCTTGTTGAAAATTTTGCTTCCACAAATGCAGTGCTTGCCCTTGTTTTTGGAAGGGAATCCACTGGCTTGAGGAATTCGGAGATAAAAGAATGCGATTTTGTTGTAACAATCCCTTCCTCTAAAAAATACAAAACGCTCAATGTTTCGCATGCAGTTGCAGTCCTTTTATGGGAGTTTTTTTCCCATTACAGCAAGCCAAAAATAAAAATTGCAGACAAGGAAACAAAACAGGCATTGCTTTGCGCGTTTGAAAAAATGGTTGGTTCAAGTTCAAAGATAAGAAACCGCGCGGCAGTACTGGATGCATTCAATGTCCTTCTTTCCCGTGCACCGATTACAAAAAAAGAGGCTTCAGCCATAACGGGTGTTTTTGCCGAAACCGTTAAAAAAATAAAGAAATAAAAGAGTATCTATTCCACTTTTTATTGCGCGAATTATTTTTTCGTTTGAATTTTTTTGAAGGTGTTGTTTGTGGGTGAACCAAGTGCAATAAAACCAAAAACCTCAAAGAAAAAAAGGCTTGTTTTGTTTTTGATTGCAAGCATTGTGTTGATTGGATTGATTGCTGGAGCAATTTTTTGGCTTCAACAAAAACAGCCGGAAAACAATCATTCCGTCAATGCAGGGGATGAGTTTTTGCTTTCGTTCAAATTCGAAAAGGGCACTGCCCTCATTAACGAGCGCACCGAGTTTGGTGTTGAAAACGGAAAAGAGGTTCCGCGTGTTGTAATGAAATTGTTGAACATTCCAAGAAAGGTTTACCCTGACTACACTGAACTTGAATCAATAATGATTAGCGCTTTTGAATTAAAAGACGGCAACAAAATAGATTATTGTCCTGAAATTCATTCCACGCAAAAACGTGGGTGGTACAATGTTCACTCCAATGGAACAATTGATTATGGTTCTTTTTCACAGACAAATTTTTATCTGCCGTCAAGAAAGG
>JAFCFP010000070.1 GCA_017608575.1 Candidatus Iainarchaeum sp.
CAATTGAAGTGAGTGCTTCAATTGTTTCCCTTTCAATCCCTTCAAGTTTTGGGGTTGGAGCAAAGGAAATTTTGAATCGCTCTGGAGCGTATTTTTCAATCCACTTCCTTGCTCTTTTAAGGGTGGCAATTGCTTCAATTTTTTCTTTTGCGTTGAATTTTCTTTTAATGTGCTCTGAGTTCAGCAATATTTTTTCAATTTTTTCAAAGTCCTTTTCGGCATCATAAAGCTGGCTGAGAAAAGCAGCGAACTGATAAGAAATTCTTTGCGGTTTTTCTTTTGGTGGTTCTTCAAGCAATGCATATTTGTAGTTTGTTTTAATTTTGTCGGTTAATTTTTTGCTTTGCGCTTTTTCCAATCCATAATAAATGCGTTCCGCTCTTTCAAAGTTTTCAACAAGCAAAATAAAAGAATTGTCATTGAAGGAAAAATCAATCTGCTTGTTTGGCTTGTATGAAAAATTCAAATAACGCAGTGCTTCAGGGCTTGCCACTTCCAGCCAATCCTTTAAATTAACAACATTGCCAATTGAACCGGACATTTTTTTGCCGTCAACGAGAATGAATTCTGTTGGAGTTTGATAAGGTGGTTCTTTTTTGAAAATTTCTTTCATCATTGCATGTCCCACATCCACTGAACCTCCTTTGGAAAAATGGTCTTTTCCACCGGATTCATAGGCGATATCCCTTAAAATCCAGTGAGCACACCAGTGAACACGCCAGTGCAGTTTAGCGTTTCCATTAAAAGGGCTTTTTTTTCCGTGAAAACCACACTTGCATTCAAATTCCACTTCCCTACCATCCCAATACAGTGCAGTGGAGTAAAGGGTTTTGCCGCATTCATCGCAAAGCATTTGGATTGGCAGGAAATTGGTTGGCTTATTTGAACCAGAAACACGGTTCCACACTTCCACTAATTGTTTGGCGTTATCCAATGACTCACGGATTAAGTCATTGAATTTTCCACTCTTGTATGTTTCATAAGCGGAAACAATTTCCGGTTTTAAGCCGAATGCTTCAATTGATTCTTCAAATCCTTGGGTGAATGCTTCTTTCCACGAATCAAAGCCCTTGATTGGGCTTGGAGCGAGATAGATTGGAGTGCCTAAGAATTGTTCTTTTTCTTTCTCGCTTAGTTTGAGGTCGCTTGGAATTTTTCTCACTGCATCAAAGTCATCAAATACAAAAATCTGCCTTGTTTTTGCGCCCTTGTCTTTGAGAGCAGTGTGTACTGCAAATGGTGTGAACAGTTCAGAGCGAGCGTTCCCTATGTGAAAATGGCCACTTGGAGTATACATTCCTTCGCAGTTATAAACCTTTCTTTTTGTTTCAAGGACTTTTTCTGCAACTTCATCCGCCCATGTTTTGTTCATTTTTTTAACCCCATGCATCCAGTGTTGACTGGGTTCCTTTTTGTTCTGCTTTAATTGTTATTCTTTCGATAGCTTTTTCAACCCTTTCCTCTGAAAAATCCCTTTCATCGCACAAAAATCGCTTCAATTCCTCTTTTTTTGGAGCGCTGAATTTAAGCGAGTAATCCTCAACGTGTTTTGGTTCAAGGAATATTTTTTCAATTTCCCTGAAGTCAAACTCTGGATTGAATTTTGTTGCCTTAATGATTTCTTCAAACGAATCATGCTCTTTTACGAGTTTTAACGCGGTTTTTGGACCGATTTTTGGAAATTTTTCATTGAAATCAGTGCCGATAAGGATTGCAATCCATATTAGTTTTTCCCTTGAAATGCCCAATGCATTCAGTGTTCTCCGCAATTCGATTTTTTCCGGTTTTATGTCAATGTAAATGTCTTTTCCGGGCACTTTCCTCCGGCCAGTGACAGTAATATTCCTCAACAAAACAGGCGAGCCAAACAGCAATGGATCAAAATCCTGGCTCACACAACCAAAAACATCACCTTTAGTGCACATAAAAGAAATTTGTGCTTCTCCCTCGCTGGGTGCTTGCACTACTGGAAAACCCATTAATTCCACAAGCTTTTTTGATTCTTCAACCATTTCCTTTTTCAGCGAAACAGCTTGTTGTGCATACTTACGCGCTTCCTCCAAATTGCCCTCTTTTTTTGCTCTCTCAAATTTTGCTTTTGCCTCGGTTCTAATTCTGTGCCTTTCTTCACGGGTTTTCTCCTTTAACTTGCTTGGTTGTCCGTCAAAAACAAACACTGGTTTTATGTCCAATTCAATTAAGTTAGTGGTCCTGTAAAGCAAGCCGGTTAAATGGCTTGTTATCCTGCCATGAGAATCCATTAAAGGAGAACCATCACGCCCTCGAATAGTGGAAAGAAACTGGTAAATTACATTAAAAGAATCAATTCCAAGAACTCTTCCACGCAGTGAATCAAGCGTTATTTCTTCCTTTACAACAATACTCCCCAAATCAACGCCCATGTTATCCAAAATTAACAATTAAGTGAAATTGATAAAAATAGTTCTCTCTTGAAGGAAAACGAATTTTTTTCCCGAGTGCACAGAAAAAAAAGAAAATAATTATGTATAAGATGTTTTTCTTTTTTGTTTTTTTAACCATTTTTTTATGTTGTTATGTTAAAGCCTGTTTGGCTTGGGCCTTAGGATTAAGACCAATAGATTTAAATATCTCCTCGTGCACTATATTATACTACGCAAAAAGGCAGTTCTGTCTTTTTGTTTGTGTGGAACTTAGCTTGGTGAGCCTATCCCAATTTTTTAAGCTAAGTCCGGTAAACTCAGCTCTGGGAAAGCGTTCCGCTTTCCCCCTGATTCCTTTTTCCCTTACCAAATGCCAATTATTTAAAACTGTTCGCGTTTTCTATTGCATTATGGAATGCGAAATATGCGGCAAGCAATGCAACAACCCAGTTGAGATTGAAATTGATGGTGCAACAATGCTTGTTTGCAATGAATGCTCTTCCCTTGGAAAACGCGTTAGGTCAAGGAACCTGCAAAGAACAAGCCACAGTGCTTTTATTCCATACAAGCGTTCTCCATTGCCTGGAATTAAAAAAAATGAATTGGATATTGGGTTAAGCCTCGCGCCAGATTATGGTGAGAGAATAAGAAAAGCAAGAGAAAAAAGAGGCTGGAAGCGCGAAGAACTCGCCAAAAAACTTTTTGAAAAAGAATCCGTTCTTCACAGAATTGAATCAGGACACTTCAAGCCAGATGACAAACTAATTGAAAAAATTGAATCCCTGCTTGGAATTTCCCTGAGGGAAGAAGAGGATTAAGCGAGGGGTTTTATTGAAAAAAAACAAAAACCTTTTAGTTGATTTATTGGAGTTGCTCATTGTTTTTGCTGCCCTCTCAATCGATTTATGGATTGTTTTTTCAGGCATTCCCATAACACCAGCGTTGCTTTTTTTGGGTGTTGTTTTTATTGTTGTTTTTGCCTTTGCTTCAACGCACTTGATTAAAAGGCATTTTGACTCCCAAACATATTGGGTTCTTTCAATTGTGCGCTTTAAGAAAACAGTGCCCTTTATTAAAAAATTTTCATTTGCTAGCAAATTTCTTCAATGGTGTTCTGTAATTGGATTGATTCTTGGATTTGGAGTAATAGCAGTTGACTTCCTTTTTGCAAGGGAAAAGCGGGGTTTGAAAAGAGCACTCATCTTAATTGTTGCGTTCTCTCTGCTTTATTCCATGTTCAGTGCTGTGAGTGTTTTTATTCCATTCTCAGAAAGCCCTTTTACTGTCGGCTTTGGTTTTTTGTATCCTTTTGCATTCGCTTTGTTCGGGCTCTCAGGGTTTGCCATTCTTGCACTTGCAGACCAAGGCTTCCACATTCTGTTCAGGATGCTTAACGGCAAGCCGAGCTGTCCAGGGGTAATGCCTGTTATTCCGGGCATTCAAATACCAAAAGCACCGGTTTTCATTCCAGCATACGTGTGGATTGTTCTGTTTGTCATTCTTATCATCCACGAGTTAAGCCATGGAATTGTGGCATTAAAGGAAAAAATAAAAATTAATAGTTCCGGCTTGCTTCTCTTTGGAGTTATTCCAATTGGTGCATTTGTTGAACCCGATGAAAAAAAACTCGAGAGCAGTCCACCAAAAAAACAGTTAATGATTTATTCTGCCGGCCCATCAGCAAACATTGTTTCAATTGTTCCCTTTTTG
>JAFCFP010000071.1 GCA_017608575.1 Candidatus Iainarchaeum sp.
CCGGGTTAGTGTAATACCATCTCTTGCTTGAAAACATTGGTGATTCTTTTTGAGCAATTCTGTCACAATAAGCATGGCTTTTTCCGGTCATTATTCTTACAGCTTCATATGTAATTAATGCTCTTATTGCTTTCATTACTGATTCCTTTGTTCCTTTTAGTTTGGGCATTTTGTCTTTTTTGTAGAGTTTTGTTTTTATTTTTTTGACAAATCCCTGGCTTGACTTTGTTTCAATGCTTATTTTTTCAAGGGACATTTCTCCTTGCAAAACCAGTGCTTCAATTCTTCTCTGCCTCCAAGTTTTTTCAGGCAAAAGGCCTTTTCTTTCAAGGTCTCTTTTAATAAGCCTTATTTTGTAATGGCTTATTCCAGTGAAATTTTTTAATATTTGTTCTGCGCCTATTCCCAGCATTAAAGCCTTTCTTACAAATTCCTCTGGTTTTTTTCCTTTTACTTTAATGGTTTTTCCTGATGCAAGCTTTATTGTTCTGTTCCTGGTTCTCAGCCTTCCGTGCCCTACTCTAAGCTTTGAGGGCCTGAATTGAATTCTTTGCCTTTTATTATGTTTTGGTTTCATTCCATTAAATTTGGGTTTTCAACCATTAAAAGCTTTTTTGCTTATTGAAAACGTTAAATTGTTTGAATTTTCAATTGGTTCCTTGGTTGATTCATTCATGGAGTTGCACTCCATTCGATTTTTTTTCCATCTTTTCCATAACTGATTTTTCCAAATTCTTTTGATTTAAGCAATTGTTTTGAGGAAAAAACAGGACCGTCTCTACAGCACAAATATTGGTCCAAAGAGCATGCTCCACAGATTCCAACAGCGCATTTCATGTAGCGTTCAACTGCAAACTGTGCAAGCGCATTGTGTTTTTTGCAGAGCTGCAGAACTGCAACCATCATTTTTTCCGGTCCACAGCAGTAAACCATGTCGTATTTTTTTTCTTTTAAGAGTTTTTCAAGAATTTGAGTGCAATAGCCTTTTGTTCCGCATGAACCGTCATCTGTTGCAATATGCATTTTTGAAATTTTTTTTCAGTCTTTTTTGGAACAATATTTCTTTTTTTGACTTGCACCCATACACAAAGTCAATTTTTGCTTTTTTTAATGCAAGTTCTTCCGCTAATCGCACTACTGCTGCAATTCCAATGCCTGCTGCCACAATGCAGGCATTTTTTACTTTTTCAAATTCAAAGCCGTGCCCGTATGGTCCGCGCAAACCCAATAGGTCGCCTTTTTTTAATGCAAATAGTTTTTTAGTGAAAAAACCGCGTTTTTTTATTGTTATAGCGGTTTCTTTTCCAGTTATTGTTGGAACAAATGGTTTTTCGTCAACGCCTGGCAGCCAAACCATTAAAAACTGTCCTGGTTTTACGTTGAGTGAGGCATTTAAGTAAATGGTTTTAATGTTATGGGTTTCATTTATTATTTTCTTTATTTTATAGGACACCGGATAGTCATTCATGGGCAATTCCCACCAATTCATTCACACTTGAAAAAGAATTTTTTTTCATCCATTCAAGCATTTCTTTTGCCACTTTGTTGAAGACGTTTGGGCCATGATAGTAAACAGCTGTGCCCATTCCCACAACGGAAGCGCCTGCTTGCATTATTTCAATTGCGTCTCTCCCTGACTGAATTCCACCAAGGCCGATTATTGGAATTTTAATTGATTCATACAAGTCATAAACGCATCTCACAATTATTGGCCTTATTGCTGGACCTGAAACGCCTCCAACTTTGAAGTGCAGTACGGGTTTTGCTGAATTAATGTCAATAATCATTCCCGGACCAAGAGTGTTGCCGCAAGTGATGGCATTGGCGCCTGCTTTTTGGGCTGCTTTTGCCACTTCCACAATGTTTGGAATGCTGGGAGAAATTTTTACAAACAATGGTTTTTTTGTTTTTTTTCTCACTGCCAAAGTAATTTCTCTTGTTTTTTTGGGTGTACCCTGTCCTGCAAGCAATCCAAAGCCAGGAGTGTGAGGGCATGACAATGGTAATTCAAATGCTTCAAATTCCAATGAGTCAAGTTCTTTCACTAATTCGGCAAATTCTTTTGCGTTGCCGGCAGTAACGCTTCCAATAACCGGCACTGAGAACTCACTCAAATCAGAGAATTCTTTTATTGCTTTTTTCAGGCCTGGATTTGAATAGCCAACCGCGTTAAGCATTCCACATTCATATGTTGCAATAATGGGGTTTTTGTGTCCTTCTCTTGGATTCAGTGAAATGCTTTTAATTGTCAAAGCACCAGCTCCGCCTTCTTGCACGCGCAATAAATTGTTTTTGTTTACTCCAAGGATTCCAGAGGCAAGAATTAATGGGTTTTTTAATTTCAATCCGCATAATTTGGTTGAAATTGCAGCCAATCAAACACCTTTTTTTATTGAAGTTTATTTCAGTTTTTCTGCTTCATCCAATAACATTATTGGAATGCCATCCACCACTTTGAATGCAAGGCGGCATTTTTTGCAAATAAGCTTGTTTTCTTTTTTTTTGTAATCCAGTGAACCCTTGCATTTTGGACAGGCAAGGACATCCAACAGTTTTTTTGGTAATTCTTTTTCCATAAAATCCCTTCTCTTTATATGAAAGAAAAAGAATTTAAGGTTATTATTGCTCATTATTTTTGGAATTTAAAAAAAGGGCAATTGAATGAATTTTGAAAAATTTTACCGTTATGTTGCAGTGCTCATTGCAGTAATTGCTTTAATTGTTGGCTTTGTTGTTTTTTCTTTTATGCCTGAAAAAGTGCCCATTCACTGGAATGCACGTGGAGAAATTGATTCATTTGGACCAAAATGGGTGAGCGCTTTTTTGTCGCCAGCAATAATGCTTTTCGTGCTTGGATTATTCTTTTTGATTCCACGAATTGCAGTATTTCAAAAAAACTTGCAGGAATTCAGAAAACAGTACTGGCTTTTTGCTGCTGTACTGCAATTATTCTTTCTTGCATTTTTTACTGCAACGCTTTCACCCATTGCAGGAATCAATTTTAATATGAGTGTCTTCATGCTTTTCGCTGTGGGCGCATTGTTTGTTTTCATTGGATTGTTGATGCCTTCATTCAAGAGGAATTTTTTTGTCGGTATTAGAACGCCGTGGACTCTTGCAAGCGAAGAGGTTTGGAACAAAACACACGCAATTGGAGGCAAGGCTTTCATTTTGGCGGGAATTGCTTTCTTTTTGATTGCTTTCCTTCCAAGTGAATATTTCGTTTTTGCCATTGTGGTTTTTGTTGTGCTTATTGCTGTTTTTTTGTTTGCTTATTCTTGCTGGCTTTACAGAAAAATGGGAAAACCAGAGCTGTGAAATTCCCCTGTGAGAAAAAATCAAATTTAAAAATTTCAATCTATTTCCCTTATTTCTATTGCTTTTTTTCCGTCAGGGGCGGCTATTTCCAGTACCTTTCTCCCATCGACGGGAATTTCTCCGGGCCTTGAAACAAGAAGGGAGTTAGTTTCAAACTCTGGCAAATCTCCGCCGATAAATACATATTTTCCGCTGTCCTTTTCCAGGTTTGATGGGGGGCTTTTGGCAAAAAAAGCCAGCATAATGTAGGGCTGGTCGTACCATTTGCTCAGAGAGGGAGAAAAATATATCTTGTTATACTCCCCTCTGTGCTCTTCGGTGAAAGCGAATGATTCTTCCAAACCGTACTGAAACCAGTCATAAGATTCAGCCGGGTATTTGAAAAAATAATGATTTTCAAATGAAAGGAACTCAAAGGCACCCATTAAAGCAAAAAGCACAAGAACAAAAGCAATTGCTTTTTTTCTCAGGTCTTTTCTTTCCTTTTTCATTCTTGCAAAAATGAAAACAATCGCCAAGGCGGCAAGAATCTCAAAAATAGGAAAGGCATTTATTGTTCTGAAAGCATGACAGCAGTCACATCCCGCAGATGCAACCACTGGAAAGGAAAAAAGCCAGAATAAAACAAGCATGTTTTCCCTTTTCCTCTTAAAAAAGCACAAAACCACGCCAAGAACAATAAAGGGAAGCATGAAAAAATACAGATTGCCCTTTCCTGGCACTGTATGCCTCAAATTGTTGCCTCCCTGCAGGAAAAGGAATTCCGGGG
>JAFCFP010000072.1 GCA_017608575.1 Candidatus Iainarchaeum sp.
GCACAAATACTGGCCTGGGCTTTGGCTTGGGTGTGAGCGCAGGGGTTGGCGTTGGACTTGTCAGTAATACCTCTATAAAAAAGGACACTTCTTTTTCCGCAGAATTCCCAGCAACATCAATTGCTCTCACTGAAAAAAAGTGCTTTCCGGGCTTGAGGTTATTGAAATCAAAATGATTCAAGCCATTGCAGTCAATGAATTCGTTTGAATCAAGCGAGAATTCAATTCTTTCAATTGCAGAAAAATCAACTGCATTAAAGTCAAGGGAAACATTTGAATCAGTGGTTTTTAGCCCTAAAGGGGGAGATAAAATTTCCAGTGCTGGCGGAGTGTTATCGATAAAAAAATTCCCAGAAACAGTGCTTGCATCAAAAAAACCATCACTCAAAAACAATTGCAAAAAATACTCGCCGTCATTCAAATCCAAAAAAACATTGCAGTCCTGCCTTGTTGCAGTATTATTGTCAGCATCAGCGCACAAATTCAAATCAATCTGTTTTGAAAAAGCAATTGAATTGGAGTCAGAAAAAACAGAAAACCAAGCATTCAACGACTGCCATTCATCTTGGTCTGAATAAAAAAAGTGAAACTGTTGGTTTCCAAGGGAAAGGCTTTTTGGAATATTTCCATCAATAAAAGAAAGCTCAAGCTGTGGCTCTCTGTTAATTGGAATGCTGTTTTTACTGAGCAACGCTTTTGCTTCAAAGTTCAACGAATAGCCATTGAAAGAGATTGAATTAGTGAAAGGCGTGTCAGTATTGCAATAGGCATTCCTTTGCTCGGAAAGCTCCAATCCAATGTTGAATTGCTCGCCGAAATCCTCTGAAGGCAAAAGCAATGGAGAGAAAACAAAAGAACCGGAATATTTTTCAGGAGTGGACACTGTTTTTGAAAAAAAATTCACTCTTCTGGAATTAAAATCAACTGCAAAAATTGTTGCTGTTACAGTAATACAGTTTTCCCGAGTTGAACCAGTGGAAAGCACAACATCAAAAAACGCATTCAAATCACTGCTTTTGTTAAAAATTTTTTCAATAAAAGCGCTTGCATTTGCAGTGCCAACTGCAACCGACGCATTATTAGAAATTGAAAGCATTGAATTGGAAACGGAAGCAGACAACGAACCAGAAGAAGAAGCAGTGCCCTTTAATTGGCTGGAAAAATTACGCTTTGACTGCGTAAAACCATGCAATGGCTCAAAAGAGTGAACACAGTTTCTCCAAAGCGCATAACCTGAATCGGTTTGTCCTTGCGGTATTGCCCTGACAAGATTAAATTTAACCAAAAATGAATTCTCGTCATTTTTATCCGGAAAAACTTCAAAAGGAATAGGCGTGTTTTCAAAAGCCAAAGCCATGCACTGAGAGTTTTTGTCTTCAAGTGAAAAAGCCACTGCATCATTTTGGAGCAATTCATTACTGCTGGCGCTTACTTCAATTTCAAGTTTTTCCTTAAAGTTATGGATTGAAACCGCATTGATTGAAGGAAAAAAAGAAAGCAATAATCCAACAGCAAGCAAAGCAATGAGTGAAAAACCAACCCTCATAGCAAAAAAATTTTGCCTGAGAAAAGCTTTAAAAAATTCGCTGGCTTAAACCCCACAGTTCAAAGAAACGCAATCATTCAATTTAATAATGTTTTTCTTATTGCTTTTTAAGGGAAAAAAATGCGAACTCAAGCGCCAAAACTTGTATGCGGATTGGAAGTTCACCAGCAACTGGAAACAGGAAAATTGTTTTGCCGGTGTCCATCTTTACTGAAAGAAGGAAAAGCAGATTATTCGTTTGAAAGAAAGCTGAGACCGGTTGCATCAGAACTCGGAGAATTTGATGCAGCAGCGTTAGAGCAATTCAAGCGCGGTTACTCTTATGAATACCATGCATTCAATGACTGCTGTTGTTTGGTGGAATGTGATGAAGAGCCACCACAAAAAGCAGACAGTGAAGCTTTAAAAACAGCCCTTAAAATTTCAATGCTGTGCAAAGCAGTTATTCCAAGCGAATTGTTCGTAATGAGAAAAATTGTAATTGATGGTTCAAACACTTCTGGCTTTCAGAGAACAATGCTCATATCAAAAGGCGGCTTCATTGAAGTGAACAACAAAAAAATTGGAATTCAAACCATAGTATTGGAAGAGGACTCGGCAAGACCATTGGAAAAAAAAGGCTCAAAAATAGTTTACAGTCTTGACCGACAGGGCATTCCATTAATTGAAATTGCCACAAAACCGGAAATCAAAACACCACAAGAGGCAAAAGAATGCGCTAAAAAAATCGGCGAACTTTTAAGGCGCACATGCAAAGCAAAACGTGGACTTGGAACAATAAGGCAGGACTTAAACATAAGCATTTCTAATGGAGCCAGAATTGAACTAAAAGGAGTTCAAGAGCTTAACATGATTGACGTTTTTGTTGAAAGGGAAATACAAAGACAAAAAGCGCTTTTGAAAATAAGGAATGAATTGAAAAAAAGAAAAACCCCAAAGCCAACAGCAATGCCGGTTGAACTCACAGCAGAATTCAAAAAAACAAAATGCAAAATAATAGAGCACGGTATAAAAGAAGGCAAAAAAGTTTATGGAATGAAGCTAACGGGTTTTTCCGGAATTCTTGGAATGACAATACAGCCAGGCAGGCGCTTTGGAACAGAGTTGGCTGATTACCTCAAAGCAAGGCACAATGTGCCGGGATTGTTCCACAGCGATGAACTGCCAGCTTATGGTTTTTCTCTTGAAGAAAAGAAAAGAATTGCAAAAAAATTAAAATGCAGTGAAAAAGACGCATTTGTAATAATTGTTTGCCAAGCAAACAAAGCAGAAAGCGCAATGAAAACAATAGCCGAAAGAAGTGCTTTTGCATTAAAAGGGGTTCCAGAAGAAACAAGAAATGCACTTGAAAACGGCAACAGTGCTTATTCAAGGCCATTGCCTGGCGCTGCAAGAATGTATCCTGAAACAGACCTTGCATCAATAAAAATAAGCAGGCAGCAATTGGAGGATATTGGAAAAGAACTGCCAAAAAGCATTGAAGAAAGATTAAAGCTTTACAAAAAAATGGGTTTGAGTGAAAAACTCGCAGAAGAAATGAAGCTCAGCAATTGGGCCTGCTTTTTTGAACGCGCAGTGGAAAAAGGAGCAAACGCAAAAACAACAGCGGTGTTCCTGTTGGAAAAACTGAAACAATTGGAAAGGGATGGAATTCAAACCAAGCGGATTTCAATGAATGCATTGCTTGAAATAGTTCTTGCAAACGGCCGCGGTGAACTGGAAAAAGGTTTGATGGCTGAAGCGCTAAAAAAACACCTGAGAACTGGCAAGGAAATAAAAGAAATAATAAAAGGGCTTTCGGAAAAAAGCATTGATTTTGAAGAAATTGAAGGAAAAATAAAAAAGATAGTGAAAGAAAACAGGGAACTGGTGGAAAAGAATGGAAACAGAGCAATAAACATGCTGATGGGTGACGCCATGAAAGAACTCCAAGGAAAGGCAGACGGCCGAAAAGTGTCAGAGGTTCTCAGAAGAGAAATTGAAAAAATTACAAAAAGCAACCGCTAACTTATACATAATTTTGTGCTGGCGGAAGGCATAAAAAGAACAAAAAAATAAAATACTGTGATTAAAATGAAATCATTTCACATTGAACTGTCAGGCAAAATAAAACACGAATCACAAAAAGAAAAAACCCTCTCATGCAAAACCCCTGCTTTTGCCTTGCACAAACCACCAATAAAAGAGATTGAAAAATACAGCAAAAAATTCAACAAATTGAAAAACTTGCTCGTAATCGGAAACGGTGGCTCAATTTCAAGCTTTAATGCAATTTATGGAGCATTAAAGCACAAAAGCAAAAAGAATGCACAAATACTGAACTCAATGGAACCATTTGCCGTACTTAAAGCAAAAAAAGAAAACCCAAAAAGCCACACTCTGGTAATGCCTGTTTCAAAAAGCGGAAACAACATTGACATGCTTGAACCATTAATGCAATTCATTAACTACAAAATGCTTGCTGTAAAAAAAAAAAAAAACAGCCCACTAAAGCAAATAAT
>JAFCFP010000073.1 GCA_017608575.1 Candidatus Iainarchaeum sp.
GTTGCATTCCTTGTTCCATGATTTCAAGCTCTGCAATTGTTTTTGGGTTTGGGTGTGCATTTAATGGCTGGCGAGGTTGCATTCCTTGTTCCATGATTTCAAGCTCTGCAATAAAAAAGAGAGTGGTGGAAAATGAGGTATGTAATTGTTGCATTCCTTGTTCCATGATTTCAAGCTCTGCAATTTAGGCACTTGCACTGTAACCAATGCACGCTGGTATTGGTTGCATTCCTTGTTCCATGATTTCAAGCTCTGCAATCGAGAAGCATCGAAAAACTCAACATTCCGACAGAATTGTTGCATTCCTTGTTCCATGATTTCAAGCTCTGCAATCCACTGCTTTGCCCCGCAAAAAACAAGAGGGATAAGTTGCATTCCTTGTTCCATGATTTCAAGCTCTGCAATCTCTGCAATACCTCCAAAAAATTCATTTAGCATTCATCTGTGTTTGTTGCATTCCTTGTTCCATGATTTCAAGCTCTGCAATACTAAAATTAGTCTCACAGGAGTAAAAGGAGGCGATGTTGCATTCCTTGTTCCATGATTTCAAGCTCTGCAATTTTGAAGGAATTAGAGCCAACACTGCATGAATTTGCGTTGCATTCCTTGTTCCATGATTTCAAGCTCTGCAATAGCATCTAGTTGTTGTTTTTAAGCTTTAAAAACTGCTTTATTCTTGAAGGTCAATGAGCATGTTAGCAAAATGCAGAGTGCTTTATAAATACTTGCGGAGCTTTTTGAAATAGAACAACAGATTAGCCCTTCGGAAATAGGCGCACTGGCTAAAACCAATCGTCACCTTTTTCCTCTCAAAGACAAAAATGTCTTCAGTGAGCCTTCACCATTTTAGAGGCACTCCACTGCAACGGTGGCCATGGCGCAATCATATAGCATTACGCCATCTTACTAGCCCATGCTAGTAAGTATCAGCTCTCTTGATTGGTTTAAAAGCAAACCAACCGGCAATAATTATTTCTTGCTATGAAATTTAAAAACCTTTTGCTTTTCATCGAAAGTTAAAGTTTTGCTTTTAATTTCTTCATAAAATTTTTTTCCAATGTTAACTGCTGCATTAAAATCAGCATTAGCTTGGTAGCCACATTTTTCGCAAATAAATTGCCATTGTTTTGGTCTTTTTCCTATGGCTCCACATTTATTACATTTCATAGAAGTGCCTTTTGCTTCAACTAGGACTACAGGGATTTTTTCCTCTAAAGCTTTGTAGATTATATGGGTTTGGATTTTTTTATAGCTCCCCAGGCTAAGTTTATATCTTATTTTCTTTGTTAAAGCTGCTTTGCCTGTGGGAGCCTTTCTCTCTGATTTTATTCCCTCTAAATCTTCTAAAACTATTGCGAAGTTTTCTTTGTCTTTTATTTGATCTACCATTTTCCTAGAGATGTTGTGGGCAATATGGTCAGATAATTTAAGCACTATATTCCCAAATTTTCTTGATCTTTTGTAACCATGTTTTTTTCTAAATATTTTTGAACGTAGCTTTTGATATTTGAATTTCTCAAAATTTATTTTTCCCCCGCTTTCGAAATGGACATTTTTTGGTTTTGCATGTTTCCCGTGAAGTTCCAAATACACAACAAGTTTGTTTATTCCTCTATCAACGCTTAAAACGGAGAAATCCTCAGATGGTTCAGGCAAATCTACCTTTTTATATATCGGAAAATTTAAGTAATACTTTTTGTCTTTCCTGTAAATGCTTGAATATTTGTTTTCAATGAGGGATTCGTTCAATAACCCTTTTTGATAGTTCCCAATAACATCAAACTCAAACCAGTCTTTGTAGAGTTTTATTTTGAATTTCCCTTCCTTTGCCTTTGAGAGATCACAACAATTTTTCCAAAGCATCACAGATTCCCCTCTGAAAAAAGGCTTGGATAGATCTCGTTTTTCCAACTTTCCGATTGATTTTTTTAAATTGGATATTTTCTTTTCAATTTCTTTAAGAGTGTAATATCTTTCCCATTTGCTTCCTTTGTTCTTTACGTGGCAAAATCGCTTTACTCGCTCTCTTTTTTCTAATGGTTTTTCAATTCTTTTAGATTTGTCTTCTAGCAATTCTTTCCATTCTTCCAGTTGTCTCTTTTTAAGCCAAATAGTGTATCTTAATTTTTTCCTTTGTTGGCTTAGGGATCTTATTTGAGATTTAGCCACATAAATCGCTGCAGAGAATTCTGTGTTTGTCAGTCTGGCATAGTTTTTTAGGCATTTAGTTGGATCATCAATTTTTCTTTTGTTTGTAGGGTATATTTGTTTTCTGACAGCGTTGTCTCCAAAAAGTGAATAATAACACTTACTGCAAATATTTTTATCACCTTTTGAAAAAGCAAGTTCTTTTTTTTCTTTACAATTGCTACAGATTCCTTCTTTTATTTCTGATTTTGGAATTCGTTTATAGTAAGCTTTTTGTTTTTCTTGCTCACCACGAACGCGATAAATTAATTCAATTGCTTTGTTTACACCGCGAGCAAACTCTTTAAAGTGTCGTTCAAATTTTTTTCTTTGGCTATCATTTAAATTGAGCTTTAAACTGACAGACTTAATTGAGTCGATTTCCACTCAAACACCTTTAACATTTGTGTCTTTTTTCTTGTTTCCAAATTTTTGCAATGCCTCGTTATAAACTGTATTAATAAATCTAATTTTAATCTTTAGTATAGCCTCTAATTTTTTTATAATGTTGTTTCCCGAACAGTAAACTATTTAAAGTATGCTTTCTTATTTTCTTTCATGGACAAATATGAAAAATCGTTTGTTTTGAGGGATGAGTTTCTTGTAAGAATTAAATGGATTGAATCGGTTGGCTATGGGTTATTGTGCTTTTTTTTGCCATTTGTTTTAAGCCATTCCTCACAACAGTTATTGCTTGGATCAATTGTTAATTCAGCAATAATTCTTGCAGCAATTCGCTTGAACTGGAAGCAGTCAATGCCGGCAATACTCTTGCCTTCACTTGGAGTGCTGGCAGCCGGAGTTCTTTTCGGTTCTTTAACACAATTCCTGTTATTCCTTGTGCCATTTATTTGGATTGGAAATGCTTTGCTGGCGTTCAGTTTTAAGCATTTTTCGAAAAAAAATTATGCCTTTAAAGCTGTTTTCGGAGCCGCAGTCAAATCAGTGTTTTTGGGCGTTTCAGTACTTGCACTGGTTTCCTTTTCACTAGTGCCAAGTGCACTGCTTTTGCCAATGAGCTTAATGCAGTTTTTAACTGCCTTACTTGGCTCGGTTATTGCATTTGCATCAATTAAAGCAATGACAAGAATGCCTTCAATTAAATAGCTATTTTATCCAAGCATTGCGAGCAGGTTTCCAACAAAATTGGTTATTATTATTACCGCTACAGCAATTGACAAGTGTTCAAAAACAACCAAACCGGTTTTCTGTTTTTGTTCTCTAGCCATTAAAGTGCTGATTGCCGCTATAAGCAAAAGACCGTATGCTATGCTTGCAATTATTGCTGTTTGGAGGGGAAACACAATTATTGGAACAACAAAAGTCAACGCAAAAAAAAATTTTGCAAAAAAGGTTGAAATCGTTGCCTGCCATATTTCTTTGGTTGAATGCCTGTTTTCCGCTTCTTCTGAAATGTGAATTCCAAGCGCATCAGAAAAAGCATCAGCTACTGCTATTGCTAGGATTCCACCAATTACAACCATTTGCGAATGCGTGCTTGAATTAAGGCCAACAATCATTCCAAGCGTGGTAATAATTCCAGAAGTCAAACCAAAACTGAATCCTTTCCGAATTGATGTGTTCATTTGAGCCCTCTGTAATCTATTAATCTATAAGATTAAAATAAATCATAAGCAAGGCATTAATGCCTTGCTTTTTTTTGTTTTATCATGGGCAACTTCCAACAATTGGCTTGTCTCCACTGAAGGTTTTTCCACTGATTCCACCGATTACATCATAAGTGATTTTTACGTTGTAGCTGTATGTTTGCCCTGAAGTGCATGTTATGTCAGTGTCTGCTGCAGTGGTAGTGCTTCCACCTGCATTAATGTTCACATCAGACAAACCCAAAGCGGTTCCGTCCACTATGATATCTGTTAACTGTATTTTGTCAGTGCTGTTGTTTTGCACTACAAATGTGCCGTTTGTTGAAGTTATCTTCCAATCGGTTAATGCCAGTGGTGAAGTGCTTTTCCAGTAAGCCCTGCTTTGTTGTTCTGTAATGCTACTGCTTATTCCCGGAAACCAGCCCATTACTCCAACTACCACTAATGCAATTACTATTATCACAGCGAGAATGATTAGGTATTCTGTT
>JAFCFP010000020.1 GCA_017608575.1 Candidatus Iainarchaeum sp.
CTGCCTGAATATGGGGGCTGGAAGTAAAATATTCGACAAATAGTGGGGAGACAAATAAAAGAAACAAGGAAAAAAAAACAGAGTATTTTTTCCACTCCTTTTTTATTTGGGGGAAGTAAATTACGAAAAAACCAAAAAGAAAAAAAGGAACAAAAATGTACGCAATGCCATAGGAGTAAACCGCAAGAGAAAGGCTCAACGCCGCGGCAAGGGAAAAAACCATTTTATCCCTTGCCTTTAAAAGAAAATAAATTCCAAGAATAAAATAAAACGGGAGGGTGATGAGCTCGAAGCCAATTCTGCTCGCTATGAGGTGCCAAGGCGAAATAGCGAGCAAGAATGAAACGATAAAGGCGTGCTTTTTTCCAAAAAGCTTTTTTGTGAGGAGAAAAGCGGCAAAAATAGTAAGCGCTCCGTAAAATGCGGAAACCAACCTCACAGAAAAAACGCTCAATCCAAAAATGCCAATAAACGGAACAGCGCTATAAATAAAAACCGGGTTTTTGTATTCCCCAAAAGCCCGGAAATAGAGGGGCATAAAAGTTCCGTGCTCGTCCTTTCCAGTTAAAAGAATTGAATAGGCATTGTATCCATTGCTTGCCTCATCGCAGTAAAAACCAGGTGGAACGCTTTCAACAGCCCACGCTCTCAGAAAAAAAGCGAAAAGGAAAATCACTGCAAGGGCTCTCCATTCAGAAGTGGCAAATTTGCACAATGAGTCCTTCAATTTGGAGTTCTCTGAAATGAAATTATTTAAGTTCATAGTAATAAATGCTCCAGCCGATTTTTGCCTTTGGTTTTATGCCAAGAAGCCATCTCAACTTGTTGTCCTTGTCAAATATGCCGGTGATTTTTACAATGCTGACTGCAATGTTTCCATCAATGTGTTCAGGGTCATAGCGTGCTTCTGGGAAAAACATTGCGTGATAGGGCCAGCCGAAATAAATCAGGTTCAGGTTCTTAATGTTGTTTTGTTTCACAAAAGCCATTAACTGGAATAAATCCTGTCCCCAGTCAATATTGGAGTCAGTTAGATAATACGGTGCATTGCTTGGACCACCGCATAACTCGTTAAAGTACGCCAAATAATTCGGATAAATTGAAACCGAGGAAAAGAAAAACCATAAAATCAACAGAACAAAAACCGCTTTTGCTTTTTTGTTCTTTTTAATTGCTGGAAAACAAGTGCATTGTGATGCAAAAACGAAAAGGAATGGATACACTGGCAGAACATACCTTAACCCCAAATAAAACCTGCTGAAAAACGAAATTGCTACAAAAAACAGCAATGCAGGCAATAGCACTGCAAAAGAGTCAAGTTTTCGCTTTTTTGCAAAAACATAAACGGAAAAAGAGAGCAGTAAGATGAAAGCAACCGGTGTCTTTAAAATGAATGCTGCAAGGAAATACTCTGGAATAAAATCTCCGAATTTTCCAAGCAAATAACCCTGTCTACCGTTTTGCACCCAAGAGGAAATGAATTTGTAGCCGTCATACATTCGTGCGGGAATTATTCCATAATAATTGGGTTTGTTGTAGTTGTCAAATGCATAAATTGCATTAACAAAAAAAACGAGCAGTAGTATAATGAATGCAAAAATAAAAGCATAATAGGACAAGAGGTTCTTTTTTTTCAGGAATTTTGGCTTGTTCTTTTTCAGTCTTTTAAAATAAAGCGCGTAAAACAAAAAAAGCACTGGCACAAAAAACAAGCCACTGAATTTTGTAAGCGATGCTGCTGAAAGAAAAAAAGCTGAAAGAAAGAGGTTCAAAAATTTTCCATTGCGGGTGAAAAGAAACGCAAAATAAAAGGCAGCAAAGACAAAAACTGTTAAAGTGAAGTCCAGCGCTGCAATTCTTGAATGCGCTAAAATGTTTGGAGACAACGCATAAAAAAACAATGCAAGCAATGCTGCTTTGTTTCCAAACAATTTTTTGCTCCAAGAAAAAACAAGCACTCCCAAAAACACTCCAAGGAAAATCTGCATTAATCGTGCACTGAACACTATTGGAAAAAAATTATCCAGATTCGCAGCATAAAAATCCGCTGCAAAGCCATAATTTGGAATATTGTTGCCCATTTTTGCTGATTCAATCCAAGTGGGTTTTTCCAATGGCAGTTCTGGATTCAAAAAAAGCAATGGAAGTGCAAGAACCATTTTTCCAAAAACAGGGTGTTCTGGGTTAAGACGATAGTCTGCTGTTTTAAGATAAGAATAACCGGCTGGAATGTACACTGATTCATCAACAGTAAGGCTTTTTATTGCAATGCTGGTTGTAGCACAAAAAACAAAAAAGACAACCAATAATCCTGCAACAATTTTCACTTGTTTTTCATTTTCAAAATCAATTCTTTTCATTATTACATTAAAGTGTTTTTTTAGCATACCAATACCACTGTTTTTCCTTATTAAAAATTCTTTCTGTTTCAGGCATTCAAATGCAATGAGATATGTTTTAAACCTTTTGTTTCTATTTTTTTGAAAGCCTTTTTGGAAAAATGGTGGAGTAAATGCTTTTTGTGCTATTGGCACTTTTTTCATTCATTGTTTATTTAGTGCTTACAGCTGGGTCAGGTTCAATTGGTTACTGGAGCGCTTCAGAGCTATTGGTTGGAGTGTTTTTTGCCGTTGTCGCCGGCTTTGTAAGCAGGGCTTTTTTCTCAAAACAAAAAATTGAACTAAGCACTGCTTTCTTAAACCCGGTGCGATGGATTTATTTTTTTGTTTATTTGGTGTATTTCTTTTTTGCAATGGCTAAAGCCAATTTTGATGTTGCTTTTCGTGTAATAACCGGCAAAATAAGGCCAGGCATTGTGCGAATTAAGCCAGGGCTTAAAACAACGCTTGGCACAGTAATGCTTGCAAACTCTATTACTTTAACGCCTGGAACATTAAGCGTTGAAATTGAAGGCAAAGACCTGCACGTTCATTGCTTGAACCTTAAAAGCAAAAAACCGGAATTGAAGGAAGTATGCGGCAATTTTTCCCAATGGATTAGGAGGATTACTGAATGACTGTTTTTATGCTTGCAGTTGTTTTCCTTGTTTTATTGATGTTTTTATGCATTCTTAGAATGGTGTTGGGTCCAACTGTGCCCGATAGGCTTGTTGCACTGGATACAACCAACACCCTTGCAGTAAGCGTTTTAATTGTAATGGGTGCTTTGTTTAAACAGTCAATTTTTGTTGATGTCGCAATTGTTTACGCAATTCTTTCATTTGTTGGCACAATGTATTTTGCAAAATATTTGGAGGCCAAAAAATGATTCCATTGCTTTATGTTTCATATGCATTGATTTGCTTTGGATTAGCCTTCCAGTTTCTTGGCTCAATTGCATTGCACAGGTTTCCTGATGTTTACACAAGAATGCATGGCACAACAATGTGCACTACTTTTGGCTCAATTTTCATAATTCTTGGAATTGCTTTTTATGGATTGCTTCAATCAGACACAGCATTGTTTTTGCACCCCCTTGTTGCATTGGTTTTTTTGCTGTTGACCAATCCAACAGGCACTCATGCAATTGCAAGGGCTGCGCGTTTTAGCGGCATAAAGCCAAAGCATGCAATAACTGACAGCCTTGCCGGAGGGAAAAAATGATTCAATTGCTTGTATTGGCTGGAATAATTATTGCTGCATTGCTTGCAGTCAGTTCCAAGGATTTATTGCTTGGAGTGATTTTTTTGGCTGCAATGAGCATTCTTGTATCAATTGAGTTTTATTTTTTGCAGGCTCCCGATGTGGCAATAACTGAAGCTGCTGTTGGCGCTGGGCTTTCAACAGCTATTTTTATTGTGGCAATATGGAAAACAAGGAGGAATGAGCAATGAAAGCAGTTGCCAAAACACTTGTGTTTTTGGTTTTGGTTTTCTTCCTTGTTTTAACGGCAATTGAATTAAGGCCTTTTGGCAAGCCAAAGAAAAGCACAATGGATGACTATATAATAGTTGAAGGTCAAAGGGAAACCGCTGCCAATAATTTGGTGTCAGCTGTTGTGTTTGATTACCGTGGCTATGATACGCTTGGAGAAGCAACAGTTCTTTTTGCTGCAGTCAGCGGTGTTTACTTGCTTTTAAGGGAGGCAAAAAAATGAGTGGTCTCTCGCAGATAGTGAAAACTGTTTCACTGGTTTTGTTTGTTCCAATTTTGACTTTTGGATTGTATGTGGTTGCCCATGGTCACTTGACTCCGGGCGGTGGCTTTCAGGGTGGAACAGTTATTGCTACAGCGCTTGCATTGTTTTTGGTGGCATTTGGGGCAAAAGAATTCAAAAGAATTTTGGGCAAGGATTTTCTTTCAGCAGTTGAAAGCATTGGATTGCTTTCATTTGGGGCACTGGCGTTGCTTGGCTTGGGCACTGCTTTCTTTGCCAATTTTTTAGCTAATTCCGGTGGATTGTTTGGCAAAAGCGTGCCGGTTGGAGCAAATGCTGGAATTTTTAATTCAGCTGGAACAATTCCCTTGATGAATTTTGCTGTCGGCATTGAAGTGGCAAGCGCTTTATCATTGGTGTTGTTGTTAATGTATTTGTCTGAAAAAGGTGTTGGAAAATGATTGAAGCATTAATGCAGAACCTTCCATTTGTTGTTTCAGCATTGCTTTTTGTGATTGGATTGTATGCTTTGCTGTTTAAATCGAACCTTATAAAAATGGCCATTGGCCTTTCAATAATGGGTTCAGCTGTTAACATTTTCCTCATTGCCCTTGGCTATAAAGAGAATTCAATTGCTCCCATTTTTACAAATGCTCCCATTAATGGCTCAATAAATGCTGCAAAAATGGCAATGCCAATTCCACAAGCATTAACCCTTACAAGCATTGTAATAAGCTTGGCGGTAACCGCTTTAATGCTTTCACTTGCAGTTGTTGTTTATAGGCATTGTGGTTCACTGAATGCTTCAAAGGCTTGGAGGCTTAAGAAATGATTAACGAGATTGCATTGCATAGCCCGGCTTTGGCAATAGCCATTCCCTTGGTTTTTGCATTCCTTTTGCCTCTCTTAAAGAAATGGAAAAAGCTAGCTGCTTTAATGGCACTCATTGGCTTTGGTGCAGCGGAAACAATGGCAGTACTGGTTTTCAAAAGCGTTTTAACTGAGGGAATCAAGGTTTATGTAATGGGCGCTTCCTCCATTGGACAAACAACGCCTCCGTTTATGCCTGTGCCTGTGAGAATAATTCTTGAAATTGATGCCTTTTCTGCATTAATGGGTTTGGCTGGTGCAACAATTGCTTTGCTTGCAGCGATTTATTCAATCAAGTTCATTAAAGAATCACATGTGAAATACTATTCTTTGTTGTTGTTAATGCTTGCCGGATTGCTTGGATTTGTTTTTACGGGTGATTTATTTAACCTTTTTGTATTTTTTGAAGTGCTTTCCATTTCCTCTATTGGCTTGATTGCTTTTTGGCTGAAACGCAGTGAAGCAGTTGAAGCTGGTTTTAAGTATTTAACAATTAGTGCTGTTGCTTCGCTTTTTGTGCTTTTTGCAATTGGTCTTCTCTATGGAGAGCACGGCATTTTGAACATTGCAACAATTTCAAGGGACATGCTTTTTTACGGTTTTGCCTTTACTGACATAATTGCCCTTGGCTTGCTTGTCTGCGCGTTTGCTATGAAATGCGGAACAGCGCCAATGCATTTCTGGGTTCCTGATGCTTACGGTGAAGCACCAGCAGCAGTCACTGCAGTGCTTGCAATTGCAAGCCTTTCAAGTGTTTATGCTTTGTTAAGGATTGCTTTCACTGTTTTCGGGCCATTGCCTCACACTGAAATAATTGCTTATGCAGTAATAATAATGGGAGCAATTTCATTGTTTGTTGGTGCAACAATGTCATTGGTGCAAAAGGATTTGAAGAGATTAATTGCGTATGCTGGTGTTTCACAAACTGGTTTTATTTTGGTTGCCTTTGGTGTTGGCTTGGTTGCAATAAACAATGTTCCATTGCAGGCATTCGGTTTAAGGGCAATGCAGGGTGGATTGTTTCACTTAATAAACCATGCATTTTATGAGGCGCTTTTATTCCTTGTCGCTGGCGCAATAATTTACCGTGCTGGCACAAAGGACTTGAATGAATTGGGCGGTCTGGCCAGACAGATGCCTTTAACCGCGGTTTTCTTTTTAATTGGAGCAATTTCAATTGCTGGTTTGCCGCCTTCAAACGGTTTTGCTTCAAAAATACTCATTTACGAATCCATTTATTTCTTCAGTCCATTGCTGGCAGTGATTGCCTTGATTTCAAGCGTTATTGTAGTAGTGCCAATGGTTAAAGCGTTTTGCTCTGCATTCCTTGGGCCTGAAATCAAAAAATTCAAATCAGTAAAAGAAGTACCTGGTTCAATGATTTTGGCAATGCTTGTGCTGTCAATAATTGTTATTTTCTTTGGATTGTTCCCAGGCATAATGCTTGAATCAATAGTAAACCCGGCAGTAAACGCATTGCTCAACCAGGCTGCTTATGTTGGAGGTGTGCTGTAATGTTTCCACTTAGCCTTAATGGAATGGGAGCAGTTGAATGGAATCCATTAATGTTAGTAGCAGCATTCCTCTTGATTGCAGTGATTGTTGTGTTGATTAGAATGATGGGTCCAAAAGGAGCTGTTTTCAAAAAATTCCGTGTTCAGCCTTTCCTTTCAGGGAACAAGGCGTCAGAGAAAAACATTGTGCATGCTGACAATTTCTTTTGGGGTTTCACTGAAGCATTTAAAAAATACTATGAAAAAATGTTCAATATTCATTCTGGCCAATTGAATGATTACTTGTTCTGGTTTGTTTTCAGTTTGGCGCTTGTATTAATTGCATTGTATGCGGGGGTGTACTTGTGGGCATAAACACATTGAATCGATCCCTATGGGTTTTTCATGTAAACACTGGTTCATGCAATGGCTGTGACATTGAAATTGTAGCCGCATTGACTCCAAGATATGATGTTGAAAGATTCGGAATAAAACTTGTTGGAACACCAAGGCATGCTGATGTATTGCTGGTAACAGGTGCTGTTACAAGGCAAATGAAAGACAAATTGTTGCGAGTCTACGAGCAAACCCCTGACCCCAAAGTGGTAATGGTTATTGGCAATTGTGGTGCGACAGGTGGAGTATTTTATGAATCATATAATTTGGTTGGACCTGTTGACAGGCTTATTCCAGTTGATGTTTTTGTTCCAGGCTGTCCGCCGAGGCCTGAGGCAATAATTGAGGGCGTAGTCAAAGCCTGGAAAAAACTCGAAGAACTGGAAGCAGCCGGAAAACGCAAAAAGAAAAGGGCAAAGGAGGCAAAAGAGTGAAGCCAGCGGGTGTAGTCAATTCTTTCAAAAAAGAATTCGAAAACAATATTGAAATCCATACCAGCGAGCACGGAAAGGGAAAGAAAAAAACCGTGCGTGTTTGGATTACTGTAAAAAACAAGGATTTCAAAAAAGCAGTGAGGCACTTGTTCAAACTGCAGGAATTCCCACATTTTTCGGTTTCATCTGGCACTGACTTGGGAAAAGAAATTGAAATAATAAACCACTTTGTCTTGAACTATGGTGAACGCTTGAAGGCAATTCCTGTAAGCATTAAAGTAAAACTCCCAAAAAGAAAACCAGAAATGGAAACAATCACTGACTTGTTTCCAAGCGCTATTATTTCTGAGCAGGAAAAAATGGAAATGCTCGGGATTACAATTAAAGGAATTCCAAGGAATAGAGTGTTCACAGATGAAAGCATGCCTTCAAATGCGTTTCCGTGGAGAAAGGATTCAAAAGGCGTTGAAAAAATTGCAAGAAACCTTCATGAAGAAAAAAGAGGTAATAAAAAATGAGCAATTCGTTTGAATTATGCGTTGGCCCAATCCATCCAGCATTAAAAGAACCAATCCAACTTGACTTTGAAGTGGAAGGTGAAAGAGTAAAAAATGTTTCGTTTAAGCTTGGCCAAGTGCATAGGGCAATTGAATGGGCTGGAATGCGAAGGAATCCAATTCAAATACTTTATTTAGCGGAGAGAATCTGTGGAATATGCAATGTGTGCCATCCAATGGCTTTTAGCATGGCATTGGAAAAAATTGCAGAAATAGAGGTTCCCAAGAGAGCTGAATACATCCGCGTAATTAATGCCGAATTGGAAAGAATTCATTCTCATATTTTGTGGGCAGGGGTTGCAGCCCACGAATTGGGCTTTGATTCGGTAATGCATTACACTTGGCGTGTGAGAGAAAAAGTGCTTGACATTATTGAAATGTTGAACGGAAACCGCATAACTAAAGGAGTGTTCATGATTGGCGGTGTGCGCAGAGATGTGAAAAAAGAGCACATTCCAAAAATACGTCAAGCACTCCAATACTATCGCGATTGTTATGCAAAACTTGAAAAAATCTTTTTAAAAGATGCAAGCATTAAGGCAAGAACTCGTGACATTGGAGTGCTTTCAAAGAAAGAAGCCCTCAAATTATGCGCTGTTGGGCCAACAGCGCGTGCTTCAGGTGTAAAAAAAGACATTCGGGTGGACTTTGCTTATGCTGCTTATCCATGGCTTGACATAAAGCCTGTCACGCCTGAAATAGCTGGACTTAAAGCAAGAGGTGACACATTTGACAGAATACTTGTAAGGCTTTTGGAGGTAAAGCAGTCAATTGATTTAATTGAACAATGCCTGAATGACCTGCCAGCTGGACCGATTTTGGCTGAACCGGTTTTGCAGAAGTTATTAGTGCAATTAAAAGGGGTTGAAGGAGAAAGCATTGCGTTACAGGAAGCCCCAAGAGGTGAACTAATTCACTACCTTAAAATGGCAGCGCAGGATTCACCTTATGCCTGGAAGGTGCGGGCTCCAACTTACGCCAACCTTCCGCCTTTAATTCCAATGCTTTCAGGCTGTGAGATTGCGGATATTCCAATTGTGGCTGCATCAATTGATCCCTGCATATCGTGCACTAACCGTGTAGTGCAAATAGACAATGATGACTCAATTCTGTCAATGGACAAACTGCGCGAGTTAAGTGTTCAAAAAACGAACAAAATTTTAAGGGAAGTGAAAAAATGACAATGGATTTTTCCGTTTTGTTGTTTGTTCCTGTTTTTTCAATAACTGCAATTTTGCTTGGATTGTTTTTCAGGGGAATTGACAGAAAACTTGGCGCCAAAATGCAGGCACGCATTGGACCACCGATTATTCAACCATTCATTGATTTGAAGAAACTCTTAATGAAGGAAAACATTGTTCCAGAAAACGCAATTAAATGGGTTTTCAATTCAATGCCTTTGATTGCCTTGAGTGCATCCATTCTTGTGTTGTTGTATGTGCCATTCCTTGGATTTCCACCATTGTTGTCTGGCTATGGAGACCTAATACTTGTGCTTTACCTTTTAATGATTCCAGCACTTGCTTTGGCTGTGGGGGGTTTTTCCTCTGGTTCAACTTATGCAAGCGTTGGAGCTCAACGCGAACTCGTGTTAATGATGAGTTATGAATTTGCTTTCTCCATTGTAATAGTGACAATTGCGTGGCTTGTTACAAAAACAGCCCCTGTTATTAATGCTTTTTCACTTGTGTCCATTTCCGTTGTGCCTGTGTGGGGGCTTGTGGGAGTAATGGGCTTTATTGGATTGTTGTTATTGCTTTTGGCTTTAATGCTTGTAATGCCAGCCGAACTCGGAAGGCTTCCGGCAGACATTGCTGAAGCAAAAACAGAGATAGCTGATGGTGTTTTTGTTGAATATTCTGGCAGGAATTTGGCATTGCTTTACCTTGCACTTGACGTTAGAACAATTGCTTTTTCTTCATTGGTTGTTGCATTGTTCTTTCCATTTGCTTTCACTGAATTTGTTCCACTTCAAGGGATTGTAGCGGTTATTGCAAACGCATTGTTCTTTTTGGTTAAAGTATTTATTGTAATGTTCTTTGGTTCAATTTTTGTGCATGTTGCTGTTGCCAGGTTTCGCGTGGACCAAGCTGCTCGCGCTTACTGGGGACCAGTGCTTTTAATTGCATTGATTGGAATGGCTTTGGTGATGTGGGGAACTGTATTGGGGTGATTTGATGCTTGGAATGGTTAAGGAATTGCTTGTGCAATTGTTCAAAAAACCGGCAACAAACAAGTTTCCAGTGAAATATGCTCCAAAATCAATAACTGGGCTCTTGGAAAAGGTTGAAAAAGGCCAAGCCAAGCTCAATGAACCGGTGCCTGTGCCAGAGGGTTTCAGGGGAAGGCTTTCTTATGATAGAAAAAAATGCATTATGTGCAAGCAATGCATTAAAGTGTGCCCCGCAGCAGCGCTTGAAGTTGATGAAAAAAACAACCGCATAAAGCATTTTGTTTCAAGGTGTACTTTTTGCGCGCAATGCGTTGACATTTGTCCAACAAAAGCCCTTTCAATGACCAATGAATTCCTGCTTTCAGCTTATGACAAAAAACAGGGCTTTGTTGAAGTTAAAGAACAGCCAAAAGAAAAAAAGGAAAAAGCTATTGCTGGAGAAAAGTGATTTTAAAGCATTTTAATTTTTTCAATTTTTTCTTCTTTCAACAATTGCATTATTTTTTTTGCTGCTTTTTTTGCTTCAATGCTTGCTTTTTCGCCGAATTTAGTGCTTTTTGGTTGTATTCCAATGAGTATTGTTTTGTGAGTGTTTTTTTTTGTGATTTCAATGAATTGCCTTAATGGCAGTGAATGCGTGCAATAAAACGCTGAACCGGCTTTTTTTGGTGGAATTCTGCGGATTTCTCCTGCTGGCAGGCCCATATCTGCAGCATCAACCAATACAAGCAGTTCGGGTTTTTCCCTGTGCACAACACCAATAAAGTTTTCTGGAACAGTTCCGGCTTCAATGGTTTTCCAATTTTTTGCTTTAAAGTTTTTTGCAATGAACACTCCAATGGAGTCATCGCCTTTTAGTTCGTTTCCAATTCCAATCAATAACTTCATTTGATTGTTCCCCAAGATTTTATTTTTTCCTCAAGCCATTTTTTTATTTCTTTCAAGCCTGTTCCTGTTTTAATGCTTGTAATGAAAACCTTTGCGTTTGGGTTTAGTCTGTGAGCATCTGTTGCCATTTTTTCAGCGCTTGCATTGACTGCTTCAGCAATGTCCACTTTGTTTATTATTATTGCGTGTGATTCTTTGAATATTACTGGGTGTTTTGCAATTATGTCATCTCCTTCTGAAACGCTTACAATCACAATCCTTAAGTGTTCTCCCAAATCAAAGTCCGCTGGACATATAAGGTTTCCAACGTTTTCAATGAACAACACGTCTATTTTTTCCAATGGTAATTCTTGCAATGCATGTTGCACTACATGCGCGTCAAGATGGCAGGATTTGCCTGTGTTTATTCCCACACAGGGAAGTTTTTTTTCCTTAAACCTGTTTGCATCCAAATCGCTTACCACATCGCCAGCGATTGCTCCGCATTTGAATGGAAGCATTGCTGAGAGTTTTTCAATAAGTATTGTTTTGCCTGAACCAATTGCTCCCATTAAGTTCACAGCGAATGTTTTTTTTTCTGTGAGGAGTTTTCTGTTTTCTTCCGCAATGCGTTTGTTCAGGGAAAAAATATTTTCATTTATTTCCAGTGGTCCGTGCATTTTTTTTAACCTCCTATTCCGCATCCATTTCTTCAATTACGCATTCTTGCAATGGACTCATTTTTGTTGGCTTTCCGCAGATAGGGCATGGAATTGAAGTGTTTGAAGTAAGCGAGGGCTGCATTTTTCCCAATGGCACTTCATGTCCTTCACCGCATTTTATTCTTAAGGGCACAACCTTTATTGTTATTTTCATTTTTTCCGCTATAGTGCCCTGTGAAATGGATTGAAGTGCAAATTTTAATTGTTCTGGGTCAAGCATTGTCATTTCCCCAACCCGCAAATTGAGTTTTTTGACCTTTTTAAAGCCATGGAATTCGCATTCTTCAAACACTTTTTTCATTATTTGCCAGGCAATGGAGTACTCATGCATAGCATTTTTCTCATGTGGAAAATTTAAATACTGTTTGTTGGTAATAATATTGAAAGAAATTGGCTGGTGTTTTTAATGGAAAACCTTGTGCTCCCATGGGGTAAAAGAGAAAAAAAGAAAAATAAAAAAAAGGAAAAAATTAAAAGGGCTGTTGGAAAAAAATACTTTGAGCCAAAAAAGCGCACTACTTTTAATTTTTGGTATTGCAATAGAAAGGCATCCACTATTGAAGAATTCAAGAAAGCATTGAGTGAAATTCCTCTTCAAAGCTTGGAGCATCACGCTGCACATAATGATTTTTCCACTTGGCTTAAGGACAATGCAACTCCTTTTAAGGCAGCAAAGATTAAAAAGCTTGAAAAGAAATTCAAAGGCGAAGAATTGAGGAAAAAGCTCTTGAAAGCGCTTTAGGGTTCATGCTTTTTTTTGGAAAAATAACCCAAAAAACACAAAAAAAAGGCATTTTTTGGGCTTTTCAGGGGCTTTTCAGGGCATGGGTTTAAATAACTTATTGTTCAAATTTTAACGTTTAAAGCATATTTAAGAGGCTTTAAAGGAGGTTTTATTAATGGAAGACTTGGTTGTTAAATCAAAAGCAAGAGACTATGTTAAAAGCAAAGGCGTTAGGATTAGCGGTGAAGTATTTGATGCTTTAAGCAAAAACATTGCTTCAAACCTTGACGCTGCAATTGAAAGAGCTAAGAGCAATGGAAGGAAAACAATTAAGGCATTCGATTTATGAATGCTTTTTTTCCTTTCTTTTTATTTTTTTAACCCATTCAAGGCAAAACTCTTTCAATTTCGTAATAATTAATGTCGTTTTCTGAATCAATCACTGCCAAGAGCAGTGTAGTGTTAATATTGCCGGACAAGCGCACCATTCTGCTGATTTCAGGCAATGCAAAGTGTTTTCCTTGAGTTGTAACTTGAATGCACCATTTTGTGTGTTCTTCGCCTGGTTTTTTTCCTCTTGGGTAAACGCGTAAGTCAAAGCCGAACTTGTAGCCGGTTTTTACAACATAGCCTCTTTCGCGGAGATCCCTGAACACCAAGTATTTTGAGTAGAATTTTTTTTCTTCTTTTTCTGCTGTTTTAAGCAAATCTTTTTCTGTGAGTTTTTTTTTGCCTTTTTTTACTGTGAGTTTTCCTTTTTCCACTAAATAAAGTGCTTCTTTTAAGTCAAGTATGAGTTTTTTTCCTTCTAGTTCTCCGAATCCTTTTCCAATTAATCTGTCTCTTGTTCTTTTTTCTTCCACTAAAACCTTGTTTTCTATAAGTTCAGCCATTTTTTCACCCACACCAAAAAGGTTATTAAATAAGTGAAAGAATAATAATAAAAGAGTGATTTTATGGACTCTGAAAGGATTGATCCATGGTCTTCAAAGGGAATTGAAAATTACGGGCATGTTTTTAAGGAGTTTGGAATAAAGGAGTTTCCGGATTTGTGGAAGAAGAAATTGGATCATTTCTTTTTTGAACGCAATTTAGTGGTTGCTCATCGGGGTTTTGAAAAAGTAATGAAATGCATTGAGGAAAAAAAGCCTTTTATTAATATGACTGGAATTGCTTCTTCTGGAAAGTTTCATTTGGGTCACAAAGTGGATATTGATTTGTTTCGTTTTTTTAAGGAAAAAGGGGCTTTTAATTATTTTGCTATTGCTGACATTGATGGTTACACTAGCAGGGAAAAAATAAAAACAATAAAGGATGCAAAAAAAATTGCTGCAGACAACCTCGCACACGCTCTCGCCCTCGGTTTAGAAGAGAAGGACATTTACGTGCAAAGCACTCAGCCAGCGCGTTATTTTGAGTTTGCTTTTGAGTTAAGCAAGAAAATAACGCGCAATATGTTTGAAGCAGTATATGGTCATGTAGACCTTGGAAAAATAAGTGCAGCAATACTTCAGTATGCGGATATTTTGCATCCTCAATTGCCTGAATTCAGTGGCAAAATGCCTTCTGTTACAGGCATTGGCTTAGACCAGGATCCACATGCGCGTTTGACAAGGGATATTGCTAGGCGTTTGCCTTATGAATTGGAAATGCCTTCATTTGTTTATTTTAAGCATCAATCTGGTTTAATGCAAGGTTCAAAAATGAGTTCTTCGCAGCCAGAAACCGCTATTTTTTTAAGTGATTCAAAAAAGGAAGTTGAGAAAAAAATAGGAAATGCTTTTACTGGTGGTCGTGAAACAATTGCTTTGCAGAGAAAGCTAGGCGGCAGGCCTGAAATTTGCAAGGTTTGTGAGATACTGCGCTTTCATTATCCTGACACAAGGGAAGTTGAGCGAATAATGAATGAATGCAGGGCTGGAAAGCGCTTATGCGGTGAAACAAAACAGTTCACAATCGATTTTTTAAACAAATTCTTAAAAGAACACCAACGCAAAGTGGAAAAAAACCGAAAGAAAGCAGAAAAAATAGTGAAAGGAGAAATATTTTAGTGATGTTTTAATTATTTTTTCAAAAAAGAGAAATAATTGAATGAGAATAAATGCTCACGCCATTTAGAATAAAAACAGTGAATGGAAAGAAAGTAAAAAGGATGACTGGTTCGAGCAGATTGAAACCAGAAAAGAGAAAAGAGCAAAGACAGTTAAGGAAAAACAAGGACTGGCGGGGATTGATTGAAAGGTACAAAGTGAGAAATACAAGGTATGGCTCGCAAATAGAAATAATTCAATCCGCATACAAAGAGCCATTAACCATTCGGTTTTGGGCAGATGTTGATTTAAGGAAAAAATTAAGCACGTTTTCTATTGTTGAAATGGGCAAAGACGACCTCGTAATTCTTTCCAAAGAGTTGAAGATTCCCCTTAGAATAATAGCCAGCCTCCAAGCAAAAGAGAAAGAAAGAGAAAGAAGAGCCGCAAACTTTATTAAAAAATTTAAAGAATAAAAATATAAAAATACTGAATCTGTGCAGATTCAGTATTTGTTGTTTTCGTGGTCGTGAACACACCACTTGCATTTTTCCAGTATTCTGTCACGGGCAATAGAAAGCGCTGCTTTTCTGGTGTAATTGGTTTCACCGGCTTTTTCTAGTACTTTTTTTGTGTTATGAGTTATTTTTTCTTCAACCATTTTGAACATTTCTTTTTCGTTTCCACCAATAAATTCAACGTAACTTGAAATCACTCCGCCAGCGTTTGCAACAAAGTCTGGCACTATAAGTTTTCCTTTGTCTGCAAGTGTTTCTTCAACTTCTTCGGTCATTGGAATATTGGAGCCTTGCACTATTAATTTTGCTTTAACTTTGTTCACTTCATGTATTTTCACCAAGTCAGGGATTGCTGCTGTTACAAGAATGTCAACATCCAATTCAATTATTTTATGACAATCCAGTATTTGTGCTTCGCCATCGTATTCAATAACTGAACCCTTTTGATCTCTTGCATTGGAGAGCTTTTGGAAATCTAAGCCATTTTTGTTGAATACTAATCCCTTGATATCTGACACGCCTACCAGTTTTGCTCCAGCTTCGCTTAAAAATTTTCCAGCAAAACCTCCAACGTTTCCAAAGCCCTCAATTGCAATAGTGGCGTTTGCCAAATCCAAGCCCATGTGTTCAGCTGCAACTTTTGTTGCATGAAATACTCCAAAACCAGTGCTTCCAAGTTCGTGGGGCAAGCCACCCATTTCTTTTGGCTTTCCAGTGCAAGCCTTTTTGTCACCAATTGTTTCAGCAAAAACTTTCATTTCATCTTCTCCAATATTCATGTCAGGAGCGGAAACATATTGGGATGGAACTTCTTGCTTTAATGCTTCAGCGAATGCTTTTATGAGCTCTGCTTTTCTTTCCTTTGAGGGAAAATCGCTGTCAGCAATAATTCCTGATTTTGCTCCTCCAAAGGGCAAGTCAGCGAGAGCGCATTTCCAAGTCATTGCTCTAGCAAGCTTTGAAACTTCTGCCACTGACACGGTTTTTGTAAGCCTGCATCCTCCTTTACCTGGACCAAGTGCAGTGTTGTCAATTACAACAAAGCCATGCAGCCCAACTTTTGGATTGTAAACTTGAATGATTTTTTCAGGACCATAACCGTCATATTCAACCACTTAAAAAACCCCCAAAGTAAAGTTTTTTTCCAATAAAGGAATGTAAATGGAAAGAGAAAAAATTTAAAAACACTCCATTTTTTGAAATCCACCCAAAGCAAAGTTAATTTTGCATCAAAAAGAGGCATTTTTAAAAATAATTCGAACAAAAATTAAAACACATTTGTATTTTTTTAATTTTTTTACAATTTCTTTGCTGGTTTTTTTTCGTTTTCTTCTTTTTGTGGGGCTTCTATTACTATTACTTTGTATGCTTTTTGTTTTTTGAGAAATTCCACTAATTCTTTAAAAAACTGGTTATCTTGTTTAAGCAAAGCAACTGTGTTGGCGCGTCGCAGTTTTGCTGTGTGGTCAATGCGTGTGAATGTGTCTCCCCATTCAAGCAGGGTTTCGCATGCTTTTCTCATTTTTCCAATTTTTTCTTTTGTGGTTTTCATTATTTTTTGCCCCTGGCTTATTTCTGTTGCAGTAAAACCAGAACTCATTGAAGAACGGGTGTCAATTACCAGCAACAAGATTATTTCTTTTGATTTAGCTGTGGCTTTTTTTAGAAATGCTTCGTTTCCTTCTCTTTTTGAAAGAATTGGAATCAGTGTTTTCACCCAACCACCATTAAATTATGGAACATAAGCGTATAATTCCTTTCTTTTTTCAGTTATTTCGCCTTTTTCTTTTAATAATTCGCATATTGCTCTTACAAGTGCCTTTTTGAGGTTTAATGCGTCAGATAATTTTTCAGCTGTAACTGGTGAGTGTTCTTTTACGAATTTTAGTATTTCAGGTGAGTGCTTTGAATAAAGTTCCTTTTTTACCACAAAGTACTCTCCATCAAAGGATTTTACTCCAAGTATTTCCTTTCTTTTAATTTCTCCAGCGTATTTTTTTGAAAGCATTTTGGCTATTGATTCATTTTTTGTAACAGTAAAATCATCCCTTTCAAGTGAAAACATTCCTGTTTTATTTTCCTTTTTCTGTGTTGTTTTTCCTTGCGCTGAAAACTCTCTGGAGCGAGAAATTGTGGCAATTGTATTTGAGTCCAATTCTTTTCTTGTTTTGTAAATTGCTTTTTTGTACTTTTCAGAGAGCTTGAATGGCACTATTTGCCCCTTTTCCCTGAGTTTTTTAAAGCATTCTTTTTCCTTTGGTGTTAAAAGGCTTTCAAATTTTCCTTCCACGCGGTCACTTAATTTTGCTGAGGAAAGCTTTTGGAAGACTTTTTCTTCCAGTTCTTTTTCAGGGCTTTTTGCTTTTTTTTGCCCTGTTTCAAGCAACAAAAAAACCCCATCTTTTGCCTTCAAAAACTCGTATTCCTGCAGGGAATCAAGTCCAAGTTCGCGGGCTTCTTTTTCACTGAATTCAAGGGAATAACCTTTCTGGGTTTTTTTCAATTCAGGCATTTTCTCAACAAATAGTGAAAAAAAATGTTAATAAGGTTAATTGAGTTAAGGGCCAGTGGACCCAACGGGATTTGAACCCGTGGCCTCCGCCTTGCGAAGGCGGCGCTCTGCCAACTGAGCTATGGGCCCCATTAAAAAATGAGTGTATTAAAATAAAAAAAGCTGTCATTCCCTTGAATGCTATTTTAGTGTTGCTTCAAGTTCAGTGAAAAGAGTCAATACCTGTGCTGTGTTTCCCTCTGCTGCGGCTTTTTCAATTTCTTCAATTTTTTGAACGCATTCAGTGTTTTCTTTCTGTTGGCATTCGTTTTTTAGTTCGAGCAATTTTTGGCTTGCAGTGTCATAATCATTTGCCATGGCTGCGTTTATTATTTCTGAAACACTTGCCTTGTACTCTGGACTGACTGAATTTGCAGCGTTTTCTATATTGCCCCCAATTGGCAATGGCAAATCACTTATGTTGTTATTTGCAATTGGCAGAAAACCATTTCCAGAATTGCTTCCACCAAACAATGCATTTGCTTGGCTTATTAATGGCATTGCTGCTT
>JAFCFP010000074.1 GCA_017608575.1 Candidatus Iainarchaeum sp.
TTTTTTTTTTTTTTTTTGAATTCAATATGATACAAATGTAATACGGAATCCGAGGTAATGAAAACCGGCACGTCCTCAGAGGCAAGTTTTGAAAAAGCGTACTCAAAGCGGTCATATTTATCACTTGGAATTATTACAGTGCCATTTTCAAGAAGCATTTGCTTTTGTTCATTGCTCAAGGAAAGATGCATTCTTTCATCAATGTCCCTTGAATAGTTTTCCGGTAGCTCTGTTAATGGCAAAGAGTATTCAGGATTGTTAAATGCTTTTTTTGAGTACTGGAATTCCGGTGCAGTTAGCAAAAGCCTTGGCTCTGGCATTTTTCCAGCTGTATATTTTGGAATTTTTGTTTCCGATGTGGGTTTTTCTGTCAAGCAACCTGAAAGAAAAACAAGGGTTGAAAGAATTAATACAAAAATTATAAAAACAAAAAAGGTTTTATGAGCATTCATTAAACAGGCCTCCCGCTTGCTTGAATGTCTAAATTAAAGGTGTATGTTTATTTATTAATTTTCATTTTGTTCGGTTCTCTACTGTAATAGGATGTTCTTCCACAATAGGTGTTCTTTTTTTAATTCTTTGCAGGCACGCTTATATTTTTTTTGCTGTGTTTAATTCCATTCGTGTGTGGGGTTTCTTGGCATTATAATCCATGCAATAATGTAAAAAATTACACCAATTGCTCCAACAGGCAAAAGCGCAAGAGTTAAAGCAATCAATACAAGTCTCACAATTGTTGGATCAATGTTTAAGTATTCAGCTATTCCACCGCATACTCCGCCAAAAATTTTTTCCTTTCCAGAACGGTAAAGTCTTTTTGTTTTTCCCTTTTTTTTGTTCATTTTTGAATCCTTCTTAAAAGCCTTTTTTTCATTAATTCTTCCAACGGGAAAACCTTTTATTGTTTTCCGCATCTATTTCTTGGATTAATTAATGGAAGTGGTTTAATGCTTGTGAAGGATTTAAAACCGCGCACTTCAGTGCCGGAAATTGAATTAGAAATTGTTTCAAAAGGCGATGTTAGGGAATTTGCAAACGAGCGCGGTTCAGGAAAGGTTTGCAGTGCTGCTGCAAAGGATTCTGATGGCACTGAAGTGGTATTGACTCTTTGGAATGAACAATGCTCTGACTTCAATGAAGGCGACAAAGTCAAGCTTAGTAATGGATGGTGTTCTGAATTCCAAGGCACATTGCAAGTCAGCACTGGAAGAAATGGAACACTTGAAAAAATATAAAAAAACCGAATTCTTTTCTGCTTTTTTTTATTTCTCTATTTTTACTACTTTTATCCAAAAATTTAGTGCTTTTCCTGCAAGCGGTGGATTCAAGTCAATTGTTACAAGTTTGTCGCTTACCTCCAAAACTGTTACTGGGATTTGCGAGCCATCAGGCTGGTTTAATGCAATAATCATTCCAGGCTTTAATTCATTTTTTGTTTTAATCTGTGAACGCATTACAACTCTTTCAAGCTCTGGGTTGCGTGGACCATATGCTTCTTCTGGCTCCAAGTGAATTCTTTTTTCTTCACCTATTTGCATTCCAATTACTGTTTTTTCAAAGCCGTTGATTACTTCTCCAGCGCCAACTTTGAATTCCAAGGGTCCTCTTTTAAGCGATGAATCAAACACATTTCCATCATCAAGCCATCCAATGTAGTGCACTTTTACTGTGTTGCCTTCTTCCACTGTTTTTTTTCCGCTTAATGAAAGAGCATACTCTGAAATCTCTTCATTGCACATTTTTAACAAAACAAATGCCTTTCTTAGTGCTGGCAAATTCTTGTCTGGCTGGAAATCAAACGATAACTCTATTGCCCGGCAGCCATTGCTGTCTTCCTCGCCAAAAGAGGTTATTTTGAGGTTAATGCCGTTGTTTTCTTTGAATTGCTGTGTTTCTCTCACAAATCTTTCAGCGATTTCTCTTGCTTGCATTTCACTTATTTTTTTTATTTCACTGGCTTCATTGCATTTCCATGTGCATTTTCCTTCAATGCAGTGCCAAGAGCCATTGCATTTTTCTTGCGGCATTGAAAGGGAATTGCAGTCGCTTGCATTAGTGCAGTTTGCAGTGCATTCATTAGTGCATTGAATTCCTGTTTTAGTGCAAGTGCAGGCATTGCAGTCGCCTTCAAGCCATTTTTCTCCAAGATTATGGCCATTGCAGTTTAATTGATTAAAGCAACCTGACATTGCCATGTTAATTGCTATGGCAAATAGCATTAAAAGCAATGAAAATTTAAGGGATTTCATTTTTTATGCCCTTAACAATTACTGGTATTAATTATAAAAAGTATCTGTTTTCAAAGCCTCTCTTACTAATCGTGTTTTCAGTTGTTCAATACAAACAAGTGCGCTAGTTCGAAGGGAAAAAGGTAATAACCGTTCAGTGTAACTGGCGTGCTTTCAATTACTTTGAAGAATTCAGGGAAAATTATTTCTTTCCATGTCTTGCTTTTTGTTTGCGTTATGTGTGTGTCTGCATTCAGCAAAGAAACACCAATTCCGGCCAGCAGAAAATGAGCCCTGCTTGAAACTGGGACGCCTGCAATGAACACGCCGTCTTCTTTGAGCATTCCATGAATGTTTTTTAACGCTGACTTCAAATCCAGAACGTGCTCTAATACATCGAATGCGAGAATTAAGTCAAATTTTTTATTGAATGGTTTTTTTCTTGAAATGTCTGCCTTTTTAAACCTGATTTTGGGATAGCATTGCTTTGCTGTTTTTATTGCGTAATCGGATACATCGCATCCATGTTTTTCAAACGATTCTGGTAATGCAGCAGTGAAATGCCCGAAGGCGCATCCTACATCTAATGCTTTTCCACCGCTTTTATACTGCAATGCTTTTTTTATTGCAAAATACCAGTAGTGTTTTTCAATGCCTGAACTAAATTCATTGTAATCGTAATACTTTCCGTTGAGCATTTTTTTTGAATGAAAGTATTCCTTGTTGTAAATTCTTGAAAGGCTCATTAGAACACCATTGCCAGTATCCACATGGAAATTGTTCCAAACATTAGGCCGGCAGAGCCGTAAACATATGACATGGTGCGCAGAAAAGGAATTTTTTTAGTGGTTGGAATGATTACTTGAATTGCCCAAAGTACTATTAAAAACACTGGAACGGCGATAAATATTGGTGGGACTTCTCCAACCAAAACCGATACCGTAATCAAAAAAATTCCAAAACAGCTCAAAAAATTTACTGTTGGAATTATTTTTTTCCTTTTAACAACTGATTTCTGTGGAAGGAATTCTTTGTCAATCAATTTATAGTAACTATAAGAAGAACAGTATAACAGAAACAACCCGCTTAATAACAACAGGGGAATTTCCATTAATGGTTTGAATAAAACCCAGGCAGCAACAATTCTAACGAAGTGGTTTAATGGTCCGGAAAACAGCAAGTCAATTCTTGTCTCCTTTAACCTGAATGGCGGTATTGAGTAAGCCGATTGAAATCCAATCAACAGCAGTCCCAAAAGGAAATGAAAAAAAGAAATTCCCAATGCTAAAAGCAAGCCAATTACCAAAAGGCAGAATGAAAAAGCAAAACCCTCTTTTGGGGAAATCATGCCGGAGGCAATTGGCCTGTTTCTTTTCAGGGGATTTTTTCTGTCAAGGTTTATGTCAAAAATGTCGTTTAAAACATATAGACCGCTTGCAATAAAGCAGGCGAAGACAATGCATAAAAACAAAAGTGTTTCCAGTTGGCTGAAGCTTGGCTTTGAGGGATAAATTGCAAGAATCGCTCCGATGCTAAGCGAAAAAATAGTAACAAACCATGCATTTGGTCTCATTAAAATAATAAAATTCTTCAATTTCTTTGCATTCAAACCCAGTTCACTCCCCATATTAACAAATCCCAATTGTGCCCTGTGCTTTCCACTCCATTGTCAATTAAATTAAACACTTGGCATTTTA
>JAFCFP010000075.1 GCA_017608575.1 Candidatus Iainarchaeum sp.
CTGAATACACTTTATCGCCAGAAAAATACTTCATTCTCAGCAAAACAAAAGAAATTGTTGCCGCTTACACTCCAGGAAAAGCTTCGCTGAGCACGGTGGCAAAATCACGTGATTACTTTGAAAGAATTTATGAAAGCACCATCCGCGACCTTGCAAAAAAGAACTCCATTAACCTCACAAAAAAAGAAATAGAGGAATTAAGCGAGATTGTTGCAAGATACACTGTTGGCTATGGAATACTTGAAATAATCCTTTCAGACAGGCGTTTGACTGACATTTACCTTGATTCACCAATTGGACAAAACCCAATTTATGTAGTGCACTCTGATTTCGGTCAATGCTCTACAAACATTCTCTACACTGAAAACGAAGCGCAAACACTGATCACCAAAATGAGAGCAATGTCAGGCAGGCCGTTTGATGAAGCCCATCCAATACTTGACTTTGATTTGCCTGAACTGGAAACAAGGGTTGCCACAATAGGTCCACCGCTTGCGCCGGACGGAGTTGCATTCGCTTTCCGATTGCACAAAATCACTCCCTGGACGCTTGCACAATTTATTGACGTAAAGTTCATTAGCCCACTTGGAGCAGGATTGTTGTCCTTTTTCATTGACAACAAAACAACAATGCTTGTAACAGGCTCACGTGGCTCTGGAAAAACATCCCTTATGAGTGCAAATATTCTGGAAATTCCAAAAAATTCCCGAATCATTGTTCAAGAAGACACACTGGAAATTCCAGTGGAATACATGAAAAAAATAGGCTTCAACATTCAAAGACTTAAGACGCGTTCGCCAATTGGAACCTCTAAAACAGAAACAGAAATAGCACCTGAAGATGCCCTCAGGACTGCTTTAAGGCTTGGAGACAGTGCACTCGTGCTTGGAGAAGTTCGTTCAACTGAAGCCCGCACTTTGTATGAAGCAATGCGAATTGGAGCAGCTGGAAATGTTGTAATGGGAACAATTCACGGCGATTCAGCCTATGCCGTATGGGACCGTGTTGTAAACGACTTGAATGTTCCAACCACTTCCTTTAAAGCAACAGACATTGTTGTTACAGCAAGACCCATTAGGTTCAGTGGCTCGCTTAAAAGCCAGAGACGTGTAGTGGAAATAACAGAGGTAAAAAAACACTGGACCCAGGATCCAGCAAGAGAAGGAGGCTTGCTTGACTTAATGCGATACGATGCAAGAAAAGACAGACTAGAATTATTGGAAGATAACTTAAAGGAATCAGACATTTTTGAAAAAATAGGCAGGCTCTCCGGTTTAAGCATTCAACAAATGTGGGAAGAAATAAGAATGCGTGGAGAATCAAAGGAATTTTTGGTTGAATTGAAAGAAAAGCATTCATTGCCTGAACTGCTCGAAGCAGACAATTCCACTTTGGCTCATGACAAATTAATGCTTTTAAAAGAAAGGCACATTGAAGAACACGGAAAAGTAAACTATAAACAAGTATTGAAAGAATGGAAAGACTGGGTGCAGGAATCAATGCTTCCCAGGTTATTGAAGTGAGTTTAATGCCTCGAAGATATGAAAGGGGGAGAAGAATTAAGGGCACCATGTTAAGTGAGCACGCTGAAGAGAAAACTTCGAGAAGAATTTTGCGCCAAAAACCAAAAAGAAAAGTCTCCCCGGGAAAGCTCTACAAAGAAATAGAAATTCAAAGAGACATTTTTGGAAAAGAAGAAAAAAAGCTATTCAAGAAAAAAACCCCTGCTTTTGTTTCCTTTTGCAGGCGCGCTTATGCTTTAGCTCCCTCGCTTGGCAGGGGAGCAAAATACTCTGAAGAATTCAGGGACGCCATTGCCTTTCTTGACTGGGATTTAAAACCGCAAGAATTCAGCGCAGCGGTTAAACTTTCAGCGGTTTTGGCTGCAATTCTTGGCATTGTGGTTTTTTTTCTCATAGTTTTTACTCCTCTTTCAGTTTTGCTTTCAAGTTTTTTTGGACAAATGTGGATTTTATTTGCATTGATTCCAGCACCCTTATTTATGCTAATAACAGTGAACCTTGTGCAAAAATATCCTTTCAATGTAATTAAAACAGAACAACGCCGCGCTTTGGGGCATATCCCGGAAATAATTGGTTACATGATAATGTCATTAAAACTCACACCAAACCTTGAAAAAGCAGTTGAATTCGCTGCAGAGCACGGCCGCGGAAAAGTTGCACATGACTTCAAAACACTGCTTTGGAATGTTGAAATAGGTGTGCATTCAACGCTCTCCGAAGGATTGGATGAATTGGCCTACAAATGGGGCAAGTACAGCAAAGAATTCAAATTGGCATTAATGCGTATACGTGCCTCAGTACTTGAAGACACTGAAGCAAAACGTTATGCTCTGCTTGACAAAACAACCGAAGGGCTTTTAACAGCAGTAAAAGAAAAAATGGAACAGTATGCAAGAGACCTAAAAATGCCGTCAGCAATACTTTTTTATTTGGGAGTGCTTTTGCCAATAATTTTATTTATTGTACTGCCAATAGGTGCTTTTATTACTGGATCGCCTTTGGCAAACCCAATAGTGTTAGTGCTCATTTACAATGTTGGAATTCCATTAAGTGTTTTCTTTTTTGCACAACAAGTAATAAAACAACGCCCTCCCACTTATGAGCCGCCGGTAATTCCACTCAATTACCCCGGGCTTCCAAAAAAAGGAAAAATGCGCTGGGGAAAAAGGGAAATGAGCATATGGATTCCAATTGCAATTGTTGTAATAGTTGGTGTTTCCTTTTCAATGTTTTTGCACCTTGAAGGAATTCCCCCAAGGTCCTCTGGCTATAGCAGGGAAGACTTCAAAGAACCATTGCTTCCCCAAGAACAAATAATTCCAGCAGACCTGCGTGAAGAAGATGTTCTTAAAAGAGCCGGCTTTGAAAGCACTTACTTTGATTTTCCAACACAACAAAACCAGGCAGGAGGTGAACGCTACCAAGAACTGCTGTCAATGTATGCTCAATGGGAAATAGCCGACTTGGAAAAGCAATTACCGGAAATAGACATTGATATTTTAAGGCAACAGAACCCTGACTGGAGTGCAAGGCAGGTTAGAGAATACTTGGCCAAAAAGCTTGCATTAAAAGAACTAATTTATGAAAAAAAAGTATTCTTTTTAAGAAAAGAAAATGACACCACACCGTATGGATTAATATTTGGTTTAATGCTGACTCTTGCAGCGTGCATTTATCTCTTTGTGTACTATTCCAATATTTACAGGCGCAAAATCCAGCTGGAAATAATGCAATTGGAATCCGAGTTCAAGGATTCGCTTTACATTATTGCATCCCGCTTGGGGGAAAACAAGCCAGTGGAAGAGGCCCTCAGGCACGTTAAGGAATTTCTTCCAACCTACAAGGTTTCGGATAGGGTTTTTGGCAGGACACTGGACAACATTAATTTAATGGGAATGCCATTGGAGAGCGCGGTTTTTGATCCAAGGTATGGCTCACTGACAACAATTCCATCCAACACCATTAAAGTGGGAATGAAAGTGCTCGTTGACTCAGTGAGGCTCGGCGTAAACGTGGCAGCACGCACGCTGGTTTCCCTTTCACTGCAATTGGAAAACTCTGAAAAAGTAACAAAAATGCTCAAAGAACTGGTTGCAGATATTTCCCAGTTAATGATGACAATGATTGTTTTTATTGCTCCGGTTGTGCTGGGTATTACCACTTCATTATTCAAAGTAATAGTAAGGTTATTTGCTTCATTTGGGGGAAGTTCAATAATAAAAGAAGAAGCTGCAACAGCATCCAACAGCGCGCTTGGCTCGTTTGGAATAACATCCTTCCAGCAATGGATTACTCCAGAGGGACTTCTTTCAATGGTTGGACCGCTTGAATTCCTTGTAATAATGCTTGTGTACATAATTGAAATTGCAATAGTTGTAA
>JAFCFP010000076.1 GCA_017608575.1 Candidatus Iainarchaeum sp.
GGGGTTTCCAGCTCACCTTTGAGTGCCACTTAGGTTATAAAGCCCTATTTGGCAGTTGATTCTTTTTGCGTTAAAGTATCTTTCCTTCAAGTGCTTTATGACAAGTGCCTTGTCCTCTTCTGTTTCAATTGATGGCGAGCCAAAGCACTTTTCCTTTGCAAAATAATACTCAAGCGTTGTGCAAACATCGCCGGCTGTTTTTATTTCTTCAAAATCTGGTAATTCACAAATGGCATTTTTGATGATCTCGCTCTTGGGATTTGGGTTCTTTGGGTTAAGGGGCTGCAAAAAATCAACCAAGCCAATCTTTCTATTTATTGAAGACATTCTTTCTGCAATGGGCTGTGATTCGTCTATTTCAATCTCCAAAACCCTGCCCAGCCATGCCTCGTAATCCTCTGCACTTAGTTTTTCGCATGTGTCAAGCATTCCGATTATTGCAGCGATATCCAGCAATTCTTCTTCACTCAACTCTTTTTTTCTGTCATAGAGATCCTTCCAGTAATTTAAAATATTCACGTACTCGGGGTTATTGTCCATTTCTTGGCAAAATTCTTCTGTGCTCTTGTTGTTTATCCAAGAGTCATACCATTTGGCCGAAAAATAAGGAAACAATTTGTTAAAGGGGTAGCACTCCCCTGGATGTTCTTCCTGGCATTCCTCTCCAAATTTTCTCTCAAAAAGTTCCAGTGTTTCTCTGAATTTCTCAATGTATTCGGGGGAGGACAACCGATCATCCCCTTTCATGGAATAAATTGCTTTCCTAACTCCATCATAATCCCACCACTCACGCAAACTGCCATCTTCTGAAGGCTTAAACTCTGAAATGTCAAAGTCTCCGGCAAAATAATTCCTCAACTTGTTTCTTTCAACAGCCAGCTCTGACTGGGGAAAATAAAAAAAATAAATCAAAAATATGACAACAAAAAATAGGACAGCCACCAATGCAATTTTTTTGGGGTCATACTTCCTAAACATACTTTATATATTATAAATTGTCTATTTAAAAGAGTATCGGTTTTGTTAAGTAAGTCCAAATCTATACTAGCATAAGTTTAAAAGTATTCAACACTTGCTGGATTTTTGCTTAGTTTTTATTGGCACTGCTGCCAACAAGGCTTGCCTTTGAATGCGGAATATATTTCATTCCTGTCAAAAACCTCGCTGGTTTTTTTTCCTTTTATGCCATTACAGTATTCTACGCGGCCGTCTTCTCGAACTGTGAATAGCTCTAGGCATTCCCTGCAGTTTTTAGGAATTGAAAATTCCTTGTAAAAATTCTCCTCTGCTTCTGCGCTGACATCCGTTATTTTTACAGGCCTAGTTATTTTGAACAAAACCCTATTTTTTTTAAGGGAGTAAAGGAAATCCTTAAACCTTACAGATGAAAGTGGATCCAAGCGCGCTTTTGTTCGCGGAGAAAGCAGGAACAGTGTGATTTTTTTCCTGTTTTTGCATGAGTGGGCGGTAATTTTTTCAAACAGCAAGTCAAGGTTTTCTTTTTCTGGGAGAAATTCAATGAAAGGATTTCCGCTGAGTTTTTTACCATTGCTTCTGCTTAATTCAAACTCGCTGAACTGCATTGAGTAATACAGTTTTCCATTTTTTTTCTCCAAGCAGGGCTTTATTCTTATTACGTTTTCTTTCGCAAGGTATTCCATTATTGCGGAAAACTCTGCCTTTTTTTGCCTGCAAGAATCACTATCCATCCTGGCAATACTTCCATCTTTTTTGGGGTTTCTCAATGGGCAGCCACCCCAGCACAACTTGAGATCACAGTCATAGCATTTTGCCTTCTTATGCGCATTCCTCAGCTCCTTTACTTTTTTTTCATCAATCTCAAAACATTTTTTTTCAAAATCGTATTTTCCAATCAACAGATCCTGCATTCTCTTGTTGGCTTTCAAATCAAAGCTGTCACCGTAAATTTCGCAACTGGCAACTAGTCCATCTACTCCCACATTGAAGATGTGACCTGCACCACAGTAAGAAATATAATTGTGCCCAAATACCAATTCTGTGGAGGTTTTTGAATCCAATCCAAATGAATCGCACAATTCCTTTATTTTAATCTGGCTTTCAATAAGTGAATTGAGCTCTTCTTCCTTGCTGTTCCTCCAATCCTTCCCACAACCTAAAGGCACAACAATTGAAAATGCAAGGCGTTCAACCCCCAAATCGTGGAAATACTTGAAAGTGTGCTCTTCCCTGCCTTTGTGCAGTTTTGTGATGGTTACTTTTACCAAGAATTTTTTGTTTTCCTCCACTAACTTTTTTATTGTTTTTTCCACCAATGGGCTGCTCCTTCCACCACCCTCCAAAGGCCTTTGCTTGTCCTGTATTTCAGGAGGACCATCCAAGGAAACTTGGAAGGAATCAAAATAGTTCATAAAACGCAGATAAAGGTCAGGATTATGCGTGCCATTCGTGGACATTTTAATACTCGAAATCTTCAATTTCTTCCTTATGTATGCAAGCGTTTTTTCAAACAATTTATAATCTATCAATTGCTCTCCGGAGGAAAAAAAAGAAATATGGACTGGCTTTCCCTGCCTTGCAATGAAATCAATGGAATTCTTTAAAATTTCCCAATTGGAGCTTTTGCCTTTCCTTTTTCCCTCGCTACCATAGCAGTAAGAGCACGCCAAATTGCACTTTGTTGTTATGACTGGCGAGAAAAAATAGAAACTGTTCCCGTAATCAAAAAAAGGCAGCATTCTGTTTTTTGCCAAGAATTTCTCTCCAAAGGCATTGAATGCTTCCTCGTCCATTACAAAGAACCTTTTTGAAACACTGCAGAACGCAATAACCCTTCCCAACCTCTCGAAAACGCGGTGGAGAAACGGCTCTTCCTCAAACATTTTTTTTATTTCGCTTTCCCCACTGGCTGAAATGGTTTTTCCCTCATTGGAAACAACTGACAGTTCCATAAAAAAACAATAAAATCAACAACAATAAAAACAGTTGCATTTGTTGGCATTGGCATTAGAATTCGCGGAATTATAATTCAAAAGCAGAATGTATGATAGCCACCGCAACCACCGGGCCCAGTACAGTGGAAATGGGAACCATGGGAATCATGAGAAGCATGAACATCATGAGAAGCATGAGAACCATGAGAACCATGAGAAGCATGAACATCATGAGAACCATGAGAACCATGAGAAGCATGAACATCATGAGAACCATGATGGGAGTGTTCAGCTGTAACAGTGCCAGAATCCCAGTTCACAGTAAAAGAATTGGTGTGGGCTGCCTGCACTGTTGGTAGCATTCCCAACAGAGAAGCAGAACCCAAAAACGCGCCCAAAGAAACCATTCTGTGCTTTGAAATGCTGCCTCTTTCCTCAATCAAAAAAGACTTAACCGTTCTCTTAATCTCTGGGATTGCACGGTTCAATTTAGACATACAATAAAACATACGCATTTTCTCTTTAAAAAACTAACTGAACTAGGTTTTGTTTGATTAATTGTTGGTGGTAATAGCAATAAAATGGCTTTTGTTATGAGTTCTTTCCATTTATTACTTGTCTTGTATTCTATGACTCCTGCTTTTTCTGCCGGAGTCATGCCTATTATTGAGTGTTTCCTCACATAATTGCAGTATACATAGTAGAAGTCTAACATTGCTTGCCCTGTTTTTTGGGAGTGAAAGCCTCTCTTTGGATGCAACCATCTCCCCAGTGTTCCCCGTAATCTTCCAACGAGATTGTTGTCGTGTTTGCCTGTGAACTTATGCCAACGATAATAATGAGAACGCAGCCATTTATAGTGATACATTTTCTTCAATGCTTGCCTATAAAAATGCAAGCCATCTGACACTATGCATTCTGCTCTTGGTGATTGTTCTAGTA
>JAFCFP010000077.1 GCA_017608575.1 Candidatus Iainarchaeum sp.
ATAAAAGGACGCCTTTTTTTAAGTGAAGGTTCAGTAATAAAAGAAGGAACAATAATTGAAGGAAACGTCTTCATTGGAAAAAACTGCGTTATTGGACCAAATGCTTATTTGAGAAAAAACATAATAATTGGAAACAACTGCCATGTGGCAAACTCTGAAATAAAAAATTCCATAATACTGGACAACACGCATGTTTCGCATTTCTCTTACATTGGCGATTCAATTATCGGCGAAAGAGTGAATTTTGGAGCTGGTTCAAAGATTGCAAACCTCCGTTTTGACGATGAAAACGTTTTTGTTCAAATAAATGGAAAAAAAATTGATTCAGGCAGAAGAAAACTCGGAGCATTAATAAAATCAGGAACAAAAATTGGAATAAACGCAAGCATTAACTGTGGAATAATAATTGGTTCAAATTGCTTTATTTATCCCGGCGCGCGTGTTTCAAAAAACCTTCCAAACGAAACACATTTCAGGGAATAATTGTTTTTCCATTCACTGCATCAATCAACACAACTCGCGTGCTTCCTGATTCGTCTTCCAGTGTCCCCTCATATGCCGGCCAGTAAATTTCCTCTATTTTTTTCACTACAAGTTTTGGCCAAATTCTCTTCAATAACTCTGACACGTCCTTCCTTGAATAATTCTCTTTAACCCGCATTAAAACATCGCTTTCAGTAACCGGCAGGTTTTCAAGGGATGAAAGCAATGGATGCAACGGTGAAGAAGGCAAGTCAAATTTCTTTTTTAAAGAAAAAAATTCCACTCCCTTCTTTTTTTCCTTTAAAAGAATATCCTTTTCAATCAAATAGCCAATCACTCTTTTCATTTTGCTTTCACTGAAGGGCACAAGCTTTTGGAGCTCCGAATAACTTTTTTTCTTTTTCAAATGATTCAAGAGAATTATTTCATCCCTGCTCAAATTATAAAAATCCCTCAAACCAGTGGATTCAACAAATGCATTCTTATAAAACTGAATGAACTCTCCACTCAGCGAATTAATGAAAAGAACTCCCTGCCTGAAAGAGTTTCCGTGAGTGAAATAATTAAAGTGAACCTTGAAAACAGGAATGTTTGCCAAACGAATTTCCTTTAAGGATTCCTTTCCACCAATAAAGCCAAAAATTCTTCCACGGACATTCTTCATTAAAGCCTTTCTTGCCTGCTTTTCCTTAATTCTCACAGGAAAAGAAAGCAATAACTCAGGCGGCTCAAACTCTTCAACTGCTTTCTTTTGTTCAATTTTTTCTGGCTTTTCTTCTTCAAGCGGTTCTTCTATCCCTTTTTCCTCTGCCTTTTCCACTGGCCTTTTTTCCGGCAAAATGAATTTTTTGTGCTTTTCGTCAAGTATTGCTCCACGCTTTTTAAGCTCTTCAATTACTTCATCAACAGTAATCGTTGAACTGTACTTTGAATTAAAGGATTCAACCTCTCGCTTTATATCCTTCAATAAAACAAAACTCATTCTCTTAAGCCTGCCCCAGTGCAATCTAACCAATAATTCAAGAACTTTGGCATTGCTGAGCTTTCTTTTCACCTGCACTGTTTCGGCTTCGCGTCCCTCGTGCTGGCTCATTCTCGGCCTTACCCGCATTAAAAAGGCACGGGATGTTTCCTCTCTCCTGTCACCCACCAAACAAGAACCAACAGGAATCGTTTTAATAAAATTGCTTGACTTGAAAGCATGCGGAATAATGCTTGGCATTCTTTTAAAAACCGCTTTAACATCATCATTAAACACTAGTTTGTGGCACAAAACAATGTCAAGCTGGCTTAAAATCTTTATATCAATCGCTGAAGGCTGTTGTGTTGCAAAAACAATTGAACAACCAGGCCTTCGCCCCTGTTTTACATATTCAACCAATGCATCCGTTGCAGGGGTTTTCATGTTTCCGCCTGGAATCAGTGTGTGGGCTTCATCAATAAAAAGCCAAGTTGGTGGAATTTCAATCTCTGCAATATCCTCAGCTGTAGCGGTTTCAAGCCTTGAAGCCGCTTCTTTTCTGGTGGAAATCTTTCTCGCTGAAAGAATTCTTCTTGCAAGAATTCCAATAACCAGGGCAGTAACAACATCATCCAAAAAAGAAGTGTCAATTATTGTAAGCTGGCCTTCCTTGCTCAATTGATTCAAGGGAGTGCCCTCGTTGTCAAGTATTCCCCAGCTCTTCGAGGCTTCAAACCTGCTTATAAGGGCACGGATTGAATCCCCCTTATAGCCTGTTTCCCTTGAATTCAATTCAGCATCAGTTGAAAGACACCTGCAAATATCATCAAGTGAGTAATTGTTGCCCTTGCCTTCAATCCTTTTACCGTCAACGTTTTTGTAGCCATGCCTCACTTTATAAAGCGCTTTCTCTAAAAGCAAACCCGTTGGACTAAAACGGTCAATTCCAAAAGTAAGGCACCAGTCATGCGCTGTTAAAAGAGAGGGCTTCAATGAAAAAGTATCATCATATGTTCCAAGCGGAGTGTGACTTTTTGCACCTTTTGGAATAAAAACATACAAGTTGTTAAGTCCTTTAGGGGAAAGCCCCCATTCACCCAATGCTTCAACTTCTTTTTTCTCCCTGTTTGGGAAACGCATGCTCCAAAACACTCCAACAGGATCAATTACTATAACGCCTACATTTTTGTTTTTCAATGCAAGCTCTTCTGCTATTACTCCCATTGCATAGCTTTTTCCAGAACCACGCGCTCCGCAAACAAACACAACATGAGGGTTAAGGCTATCCAACAAAACCTTGTTTTTTGGAAACTCCTCTTCATTGACTTCTCCAATGAACAGCCCTGCTTCGTTGCCAAACTGTTCAAACACAGATTTTTTTCTTCCAATAAATGACTCGTTTTCATTCTTTCCATTAAGGAAAGAAAGCTCTGGCTTTATTTTGGGCTCTTTTGGTTTTTTGACTGCTACAATTTCTTCCGCTTTCTTTTCCTGTTCCTCGGCTATTGCGGCTATTTGTGGCGTTTTTTCCTTTGCGGTTTCGCTTTTGGCTGGCTCTTTGGGTTTTTTGCTTGAATGGTTTTCTTTTTCGCTTGGCTTTGGCTCTTTGGCTTTCACTGGTTTGGGTTCAACCGGCTTTGTTGAATCAATTGTTTTTGGCTTTGGCTCTGCATCTGGCTCTTTACCTGGCTTTGTGTCTTCGTGGAGTTCTTTAATTTCACTGGCTTGTTCCATTTCACTGTCTTTTTTTGAATATTTTTCCCTTATCTTTGAAATCCTGTCAATTTTACCCTTTTCCTCTTTGACTAATTCGTTTATTCTTGCTCGGGCTTTTTCTTTTTCTTCATCCAATCCAAATACCTCATCAAACAAATCGGGTTTTTCTTCCTCAATTTTTACTTCCACTGCCTTTTTCTTTTTATCCAAAGCCAAGGAATCACCTTTTCTTTGCTTTAATAATAGGATTAAACTATAATAAATCTTTTTGCTTCTGGCGGCGCTGTCAACTTATAGGGATAAATAAGTGGTTATCGTTTTTTGCTGTTTTTTTGGCGGATTAGGCACAGAACTCACACAGCAATTCCGAAAAGCAAAAAAATAAATACCCCTTAAGCCTTAGTTATTAAACCAGGGGAGGTGCTTTAATGGGAAAACTGCACACATTGAGTGAAGTAATTGGAATAATAAGGGATCTCTTGCTTATAGTTGTGTTTATTGGATGTATTGTTTTTATTTTCACACTTATTTCTCTTGCCCAAGCAGCAATGCCATTAATAAGCCAAGCAAATGCATTGTTT
>JAFCFP010000001.1 GCA_017608575.1 Candidatus Iainarchaeum sp.
TCTTGCATGAATCCCCATACTAGTGCTCCTATTCCCATTGCTACGAGTAGGAGTAGTACTGTTGCTATGAGTGGGCTTACTCCTTTTTGGTTTATTTTCATTAACAAATCACCCCTGCATGCAAAATTAATTTTTTAATCTTTTTATAAAAAAACTTGAGAATAATAGCGTTAAACTCCTTTAAATACCTTTGGTTTTTGAATGCTAACTGGGCTTATGACTTTTTTTTGGCTTGTGTGCTTGATGTTGTGTTGCAAAATGTGTTGCAAAACCTTTTTATTTGTGGGAAGAGTAATAAAATAGAAAACAATGCCTACAATAACTGAAGTAAAAAATCCATGGAATAAAAGGCGGTTTTAATGAAGAAATCTTGGTTTTTAATTTTAATAATTGCGTTTCTTTTGCTTTTTTTAGAAGCGAATGCTGCATGGTATAATTCAAACTGGCTTTACAGGAAAGCAATAACAATTGATTCAAGCAAGGTTTCTGCCACGCTTTCGAATTTTCCAGTGCTTATAAGCATTGCGTCTGATTCTGATCTGGCAAGCAAGGCACAAAGTGATGCAAATGACATTCTTTTCACTTTATCTGATGGCACAACAAAGTTAGCGCATGAAATTGAGGATTTTAATTCTGCAACTGGAAAGCTGATTGCTTGGGTTAAAGTTCCTTCGCTGAGCTCTTCAACTGACACTACGCTTTACATGTATTATGGTAATTCTTCTGCTTCAAGCCAACAGGATGCAGTGAATGTATGGGATGTTAACTATGTAATGGTTCAACACTTTAACGAAACAAGTGGAACGCACAACGACTCAACAAGCAACGACAACGACGGCATACCGTACAATTTTGACGAAAGCGCCGACTCTACAATGAACGCAACAGGAAAAATCAACGGCGCGGACTTGTTTGACGGAACGAATGATTATGTTGATTGTGGGGATGACGGGAGTCTGAATTTTGGCGCAGACAAAGATTTTACTTTAGAAGCATGGGTTAATCCTAACAGTATAACCTCCTATCGAGACATTATTTCAAAGGCAAATGGTGCTGGTGCTGAAAAAGGATATCAACTTAGAATTTCTAACGGCTATCTTTATTTTAAGATATGCGATGGCACTGCATATAAAGCCGTATCTTATGCTATACCTGAACCAAACACTTGGTATCACTGTGTTGTTGCTGTTAATAGGGGGAGTAATGCAACATCATACGTTAATGGAAATTTGGGTGGAGTGATAGATATTTCAGAAGTAGAAGGGGATATAGATGTAACCGAAAGTTTGTTAATTGGGGCAGCCTTTGTTGGCAATTATTATTATGCTGACGGCACCATCGACGAAGTCCGCATTTCTGATTCTGCTCGAGATGGCAACTGGATTCAGACTTCTTACAATAATATGAGTTCGCCGAGCACTTTTTGCACTTTGGGGGCAGGCGAGACAAGCGAGATTCCAATCGTTACAGTGAATGCACCGCAAGCTGGAAATTATGTTTCAACTGATGCGAACATTGTTTTTAGTGTTCAGGATTTTGATAATAGTGAGTTGCATGTTCGCTTGTCTTATTCTGTGAGTGCCGGCGCATTTGCTAATGACATTAATGTTGATGTGAATTTGAATAATTATGCTGCAATCTCCAACCTTTCCTGCGATGATTCAAATTGGGAGGATTCAACGCAATGCATTTATAACTGGACAATTTCAGGTGTGCCTGATGGAAATTATTTTATTGATGTGAATGTTTGGGATTCTTCTGCGAGTTCAGTGGATTCAAGCAATTCTTCTTTTATGGTTGACACTAATGCACCTGTTACAAGTGACAATGCCCCTTTGGGTTGGCAGTCCCAGCCAGTGACTGTTGTTTTTTCCTGTGATGACAATAGTGAAAGTGGTTGTAGTTATACTCGTTACAGTGTTGATTCTGGTAGCTGGGCTACTGGAAGCAGTGTGAAGATTTACTCTGATGGCAATCATTCAATTCAGTATTATTCAGTTGACCGCGCTGGAAACATTGAATCAACCAATACAACTTATGTTGCAATAATGCGCGGTGACCATAATTTTTCTGTTGGGTTTATTTTTGATGGAAATTATCGCTCTTATACTGTGAAAATCCCTGGCTTTGTTTCGGATCAAAACGTGCAATTGACTTCAACACAGGTTATTTCTAATTCTTCAGGCATTGACTATGTTGCATTCCATGATTCGAATGACTTGTTTGGATTAATTGCAGCGGATAAAACTTATTCGCTTGACATAACAAATGTTAATCCAAGCACTTTCAATGTTTATTTCCATCAACGTTATGATTCAAATTCAAGGCGCGAGATTTGGTTATTGCACAGCAAGTGTTCTTTTTCTGACATTGATGAAAAAATGCCTTTAATAAAAAATAACACTTTTTTGTCCAACCGCAAGCTTCCATCAATTTGTTTTACGGAGAGCGCGGAATATAGGGTTACTGTTGGATTGGATTATTATAATAGTAGTATTGATATTAACAGTGATTTGAGGCTTCCAAAGGGTACTCATAGGATCAGAATTTCAAATGCTGGTGTTTCAAACAATCGCGTGGTGTTGAATTTTACTACTACTTAAAATTTTTAGGGGAAGCATGCCCTAAACTCTTTTAAAAACGCTCTTTTTATTATTCCTTTATGCAGAGTTTTCTTGATTCGGTTATTGAGAGCGTTATTGTTGCAGAAGAAAAAAGAAAAAAAATCATTTCAGAGATTTCCAAAATAGCGCGAAAAGAAATTGATGTGGACAAAATTGCAGAGAAAAGAATTGTTCTGCCGGTGGAAAAGTGTTCGTTGAATGAATGCATTGCTGGCATTGATTCTGGTTTTGTGGGAAAAAATTTGTATTCATTGGATATAGTGCTTGTTAGGGCAAGAGCAGCAATTTTTACTTATTCAAACAACAAATTGAAAAAGGCTGATTATTTTCCAGAGTTTTCTTCTTTTCCAGAGCCAATTGTTAGTAGTCTGGCATTGGAAAAAGGCGAGCTTTCAACGAATAAAAGCTTGCATCGCTTGAAAAAAGAAATAAACCTTGCAAAAGAAGTTATTGAAAAATTTTCTCCCAAGTATTGTTTTTTGGATGGCTCAATTGTGCCACAGCACGCTGACAAGCCAAGAGCGAATTCCAAAATGCAGCCTTTTTATTTGGAAGTAATTAAATGCTTTGAATCCCTTTTTGAAACAGCTGAAAGAAAAAAATGCGATTTGATTGCTTGTGTTGAGGATTCAAGGGGAACGCGTTTTAAGTCCATTTTGAAGGAGTTCCTTTTGGATAAATTTCCAGTTCTTTCTGGTTTGAATGAATGCTATGATTCAACTATTTTAAATTATTTGTTGAAAGAAGGTGAGCGTTCTTTTGCTTTCCCTTATGCTTCAAGTGTTAAAATGCATCCTGTTTTGAATGATTTTGACGAAAAATGGGCTTCAATGGTTCATGCTCTTTACTTGAAGCCATCTGCTCTTGACAGGCCTCTGAGGATTGAATTTTTATCCCAAGAAAAAGACCTAGCTGAAAGGGCACAAAGGCTTTCAGCTGTAACAATGGCTTTGAGTTCAATGCATCGCTCTTATGCTTATCCAAGTGTTTTAATTGAAGCAGATTTAAGGGCAAAATTAAAGCCTGAAGAAATAAATGTTGTCTGTGACAAAATATCTGACAGGCTTGGAAGGCATTTTTTGGGTTTGAGGAGGAATTCAAGGCCTTTTTAATGCAGCAAAGCATGTTGGTTTAGGAGAAACAAGCCTTGGAAATGAATTTAAAAACAAGCATGTTTTTTTTGAATTGGAGTGATTGAATGAGTGATTATATTGGAACAATTATTTCAACAATGAATTCTCCTTCTCCAAGCGAGATTAACTTTGTTGTTTCAAAAGGCATAGTGCATCGAGGTCAATTTATTGAAGCTGATTATCCAGAGGGGACACTTATTGCCCTTGTTACAAACGTAATTAAAACCAACAAGTATTTTGAAAGAGCTGACTCGGTTAAGGAATTTGAAGCACACGGTTCGGCTTTGTTTGAACAGTTTCCAACAAGTGAATGGGAATACCTTGTAGCGGAATGCAAGCCATTGGGTGTTTTTGCAAATGGCAGAGTCCAGCGTTCAACGTTTCCACCTTCGCCTGGTGCAAGGGTGAGAATTGCTTCTGCGGAGAATTTGAAAAAATTCTTTAATTTTGATGAATCCTCTGGTTTAATGGTTGGCTCAGTGCAATTCCATGACGTTGACGTAAAATTGAATTTGACAAAGCTTTTGAAAAAACACCTTGCTGTTCTTTCAATTAGTGGCAGTGGCAAGAGCTATTTTACCTCTGTTTTGTTTGAAGAATTATTGGACAGAAAAAAAGAGCATGGAAGGATTGCCTGCATTGTATTGGATCCGCATGGAGAATACAGTTCTTTTGCAGAGCCAGCTAAAAAGCCTTTCACTGATTACAGTAATAGGACAAGAATGGTTAAAGGTAGAAACATAAGAATTGCTGTTTCAAAGCTAAGTGTTGGCATTCTTGCAGGAATTATCCCTGGCTTGAGTCCAGCGCAGAAAAGGGATTTGGAGGAAGTGTTCGGTGAATTAAGGGAAAAAATGAGAAAGGGAAAAGGGCCTTTTGATTTTAAGGATGTGAGAGAGGCAATCCAAAAAAGCGATAAAATAAAAAAGAACACAAAGTCAGCATTGCTTGGCTGGCTTTATGAATTGAATGGAATGCGCTTGTTTGGAAAAATCAGTTCACCGAGTTTGACTGATTTGGTGAGGCCTGGAACGCTTACAGTGGTTGACTTGTCGGACATTATTAATATTAGAAAAAAGCAAATAATTGTAAGCCATTTTGCAAAAAAACTGTTTGATGAACGCAGAAAAAAAGAAGTGCCTCCTTTTTTGCTTGTATTGGAAGAAGCCCACCAGTTTTGCCCTGAACAGGCAGCAAAAGAAACAGCAATTTCTCGCAGCATTATTAGAACAATTGCCAGAGAGGGCAGAAAATTTGGTGCTTCCCTTTGCTTGATTTCCCAAAGACCAGTGCAATTGGATACAACCGCTTTAAGCCAGTGCAATACAAAAATAATTCTGCGGGTTACCAATCCATATGACTTAAAGCATTTGGCTGAATCTGCTGAAGCATTGGATCAAAAAAGCATGGACATGATTACTTCATTGCAAGTGGGTGAAGCATTAATAATCGGCGAAGCAGTTAACTATCCATTGTTCTTCAAAGTGCGCTCGCGCAAGTCAATGCCCTCAAAGCACGAGGTTTCGCTTGAAAAAGCAGCACTGGATTTTGAAGAAGCGCAATCAAAAAGAGACAGTGAAACAGAGCAATTTTTGTGAACAAAACGCCTGTTTAGGGGAAATGCACTGTCTCGGTTGCTTTTTAAAGCCCAAAAACTTTTTTTTATTGAAATGGCTCTCAACACATACTGCCTTGAAAGAGTTGATTACTCGGAAGAAACAAGGATAATAAAAGCAGAATTCAAAGGACTTGAAAGAAGCAAAATTATTGGTTTTCCGTTCAATCCTTTTATTAAATTCCCTCTTCCATTGAAGGGAAAAACTGCACTGGAAAAAATTCTCACTGATTTTGAAGCTAAGGGTTTTTCCATTTCAAGGGATGGCAATTGTGCAGTTGTTGCGGCCGATTCTTTTTCTCAATTAAAAAAACTGCACAAACTGCTTTCCCTTTCACTTAAAATACCCATTCCATTGATTGAACCAGAAAGACAGTTTTTAATAGAAAAAGGCTGGGCTTACTTTGATGTTTTTTCAATTAATTCCCCTTTAAAGCACATTCCATTGCTTTCAAACTACAACAAAAGTATTCCATTGATTTCAGGCATGCTTGGTGGAAGAATTGAATCCAATGCATTGGAAAAAATTGTTTTTTCAAACCTTTTGCGCGTTCCAGTTGAAGCAATTCCACAAACCCAAGAAGCAATTGGAAGAATAGTGCTGGAGAATGCTTTTTTTTCCAGAACACTTGGTTCAGAGAGCAATGGTTTTTGTCAAAGAGGAGCAATGATGTTGAATTCGTCAATTAAAAGAATAATTGAATTCAACATTGGATTTGATTCACTTAATTGTGATTGCTGCAAGCCTTCTTCTCTTAATGAAAAGAATGTTCTGCCGAGTTCTCTTGTAATGGTTGAATTTTTCGCTGACGGGTTTTATTTTCAGTCAGGGATTCCTTCTTTTTCAAAAGAATTCCATTTATTGCACGGAAAAAAGAATTCAAGGGAAAAAAGAAAAAAGGAATTCTGCCTTCCTTTTTTTCCAATTGGGCCTTTTTTTGCCAGAGACAAAGCATTAATTCCATTCATTGATGCCAAACGCTTGGAAAAACAAGGCGTGTTGAAAATATTGAAAGAGGGCCACAGGCTATCCTGGTTTTGCCTTAAAAACGAGTCGTTTTTGGGAAAATACTTCAAAGTGAATGCCGGTGAAAGAAATGCAATCGAAAGCATTGCCAATTCAATGGAAAAAAAAGCATATGTAAAAAATGGCCTTGGAGCCTTTGCAGTGCTTGATTCTTCTTTAAAACACTTGTTCTTAAAAGAAGCCCTAAAAGCCCGTGAAATTGCAGAAAGAGCAGTAATTGAATGCATTAAAAAAGGCAAAACCGTTTTTTCAAATCCCGAGCTTTTAAAAGCAATTGAATCAGCTGAAGTCATTCCCAAAAGCCAAGGGGATGCCTTTTAATTTCCTCCAGTACTGCTTTTTCACAGGAAAGTAAACACCAAAAGCCCCTGAGATAGCCTTTTTAATCCTTTCCATGCACTAATTGGTAGTGCTTTTTTTATAGCAAAATCCCTCTTATTTGGTGTTTTTAATGGATAAGCTTACAAGGTTTGAGAGAACACGTTTGATTAGCGCTAGGGCATTACAGCTCTCATTGGGAGCGCCTCCACTGGTTAAACCAAGCGAGGATTCCACAGCATATCTTCTTGCAAAAGAAGAATTTGCCAAAGGAGTCCTGCCAATGGTGGTAATCAGGAGAATGCCTGATGGCAGTGTTAAAAAAATAGAGGCAAATCAGGCGGTGTAAATGGGCAAAGCAGTTCCAAGGGCAGTAAAACAGAGAGCAATGGTTTTGCTTGAAAAAAACCCAGATGCTTTCAGTGAAGATTTTGAAAAAAACAAGGCGGTATTGCGTGAATTAAGCCTTCCATTTTCAAAGGTTGAACAAAACCTAATGGCTGGCTTTATTGCAAGAAAGCTTGCAAAGTCAAAGAAAAAAGTTACCTCAAAGGAAGAAGTTCAGCACGGGTGAACCCACCTTTTTCATCCTCTTTTTTGAGCAAGTAAAGAGCACCGCTTGCAGCTTTTTCCATTTCCTTGCTGTGAGTGATTAAGAACACTTGTTCCACTATTTTTGGCAGTTCATTTCGCATCATTTCGCTTAACTTGTTTATGGCGTTTTCGTCAAGGTTGTGGGTTGGTTCATCGAGAATAATCCAGCCAAGGTTCCTTGCAAGCACAAGTGAAAAAGCAATTCTAAGGGTAAGAGCTGCAGCGCTTCTTTCTCCACCGCTCATTCTTCCCTCAATGTTTATCCATTTTCCGCTTGAAGTTTTTGCTTTAAGCAAATAGTTTCCTTTGCTTATTTCAATTTTTGCGCTTTCATAGTCTTTGTAGGGGTATAATTTTTTCCAAAGGCTGTCCATTGCCTTATTGATTGAGCCAATAAGGGAAGAGCGCAGTTCTGACTGTGTTGCTTTGAGGGAATTGATAAAAAAAGCCATTTTTTCGTCAACTATTTTCATTGCTTTTGTTTTCCTTTCAAGTTCTTCAATTGTTTTCTTCCTCTGGTTTAATTCTTTTTTCCTTTTTTCTTTTTCGGCAAGCAGTTCTTTTAGGGAGGAAACCTCTAATGCAAGAGAGTTTATTTTTTCCCTTTTTTCTGTAACCTCTCTTTCTGCTTTCATTGCTTTTTCTTCGTTGAATCCAAGTGCGGTTATTTGCTGTGTTGTTTCTTCGAGTTCCTTGAGGTCCTCTTTTAATCGCTTGAATTTTGCAATGCCTTCAAGAATCGCTTCAATTCTTTTAAGCGCTTCTTCTTTTTCTTCCAGTGCTTTTGCGTTTGCGCCTTTTTCAATTTCTTTCTTTTTTTCAAGTAAAGCGTTTTTTTCCTTTTCAGATTCCATTGCTTTGAGTGAAATTCTTTCAATTCTTTCAATTGTTTTCTTTAACTCCCTTATAATTATTTCGCGTTCCCCTAATGTTTGTGCTTCTTTTTCAATTTTGTTTTTTTTCTCCTCAAGCATTTCCCTGCTTTCAGTCAGCTTTTTTATTTCACTGAATATTTTTTTTTCTGTTGCTTTCAATTCATTAATGGTTTTTCTTTTTTCTTCCAAGAGTTTTTCTCGTGTGCTTTTTGAGAGCTCTGACTGGCACAATGGACATTTCGAACTTGCTTTTTCCAAGTGAGAGAGCAGTTCTTTTTCCCTTTCTCTTTTTTCGCTGGTTACTGCTTCTTTTTCTCTTAAAGCGGTTTCTTTTTTTGATAGTTCCAATAGTTCTTTTTCAATTTTTTCTTTTTCGTTTTTGTTTTTTTCAATTTCTTTCTGCAGTTTTTCTTCTTCAAATGAAAGCTTTTTTTTGTTTTCAAGTCCCGGCGGAATCCTTGAAAGGAGTGCTTTTTTTTCCTCCATTAATTGTTCTTGCCTGGCAATTGTTTCCCTTATTTTTGATTCAATTTCCCTTGATTCAAGCAGTTTTTTTTCAATTTCTTTTATTTCAATTGATGTTTTTTCTTTTTGTTTTTCTGCGTTTTCTTTGGAAATGAGTTCAATTTTTTTGCCAATGCTTGTTTCAATGGATTTTATTTCCTCTTTCCAGGAGGAGACCCTGCTTTTAAGTGAAATTTCCTTTTCTTTGAGTGATTTGAATTTTTCTCTTTTTTCAATGAGCCTTTTTACAAATGCTTCCTCTTCTTTTAGCTTTTCTTTTTTTTCCTCGATTTCTTTATGGCTTTTTTTTATTTTTTCCTCCAATGCATTTATTTCTTTTTTTAGCACAGAGAGTTCTTTTTTATTGAATTGTTCTCTTTGGTTTTTCAACTGCTGTGCTCTTTCTTCCATTATTTTTTTAAGAGTGTTTTTAACATTCACTGCGCTTTTTCTTGCTTTTTCATATTTGTCCAATTCAAGCAATTCATCAAATTTTTCCTTTCTTTTAAGCGGAGTCATTCGCAGGAAATAATCCAGCTGGTTTTGCTCGGAGTAAACTGCTCGGGAAAACAATTCATAGTTCAATTCAATTTCTCTTTCCACTGCTTTTGTTACATCGCTTACTTTGGGTCCAGCAATAAGCACTCCATTGCAATAAAGCTTTGCCTGGTTTGTTTTTTTTCTGAAAATTTTTCTTTCCACTTTGTAGTTTTTTCCATTGTAGGAGAATTCCATTTCAACAATTGCCTCATTTTCCATTGATGGCCTGGTCATTATTATCTCGCTTAATTCGACTTCCTTTCTTTGCAGTGCTGGAAAGCTCCCAAACAATGCAAAGCACAATGCGTCCATTGCACTGCTTTTCCCAGAACCCATTCTTCCAACAAGAACGTTTGTTCCTTCAGTGAACTCAAACTCCGAATCCTTGTGGGAACGCCAGTTCTTCAATTTGAGGCTTTTAATCATCAGAAATATTTTTGGATGAAAACAGTTAAAAAAGAAGGATTTTAACACTTATTTTTCTTATCTTTCCATTTTTCTCAGCAAATCCCGCGCTTTTCGGTTCAATCTAAGCTCTGCAAGCCTGACTGCTTCCCTAAGTTTTTGATATCGATGCAATGCTCTATCATATCTCCGCGAGATTTCAAAGAATTCACGCACCTCTGGCGTGTTCTTTAGCACCTTTTTATACAGCCAGGATTCTGGCAAGATAACACCCCCGCCTGGCTGTTTATCTTTAACAATCTTATAATGTCTTTCTTCTTCTGTTACAATCGTGCTCCATTTCTGAATCATTTTTTTGCCTATTCTCTGTTCTTCTTGTTGGGCTTTTTTAAGTTCTTTTCGTGCCTCGGCCAAGCGCTTTCTTAAAACAGCTTTTGCTTTTGCGGCTTTGGCTCCCCTTCCTTCAGCTAATTTTATTGCCCGCATTAATCTGGTGTATGGAGCGCTAGCGCTCCTTTTTAACGGCATGCAATAATTAGCATTAAAACAATTAAAAAAATGAATCCAATTCCAGAATCAGAGCAGTGTTGTTCCCTCGATTTCGACTTCTTTAACGCCCTTTATTGCTCTTATTTCTTCTTCCACTGCCTGCAGCCTGCCATCTTCTTTGTCCGGGATTATAATGCCTGCTTTTACCACGAACATTCCGAATGCAAGTGGTTCTTTTTTTACTTCAGCAACTCGGCAGTTCTTCAAATGCTTGAGTTTTTGCAGAATGGAATCCTCTTTCCCCGGCTCTTCTGGCAAGATCTTGAAAATAACCATTACTTCGCCCATTTTGTGCCTCCAAGATTAAGGTCCAACAAATCCGCATTCTGCGCATTTGTATTCCCTTGAAGCGTTTTTGCATGTGTCGCATCGTACAATTGTGGTTTTTCCACATTTAGGGCACTTAAATTCAGTGTAATTGGTTGAAACAACCTTGTTGCATGAAGTGCATTTTCTCATTTGCTCACCACCAAAGAGAACCAAAAAAGATTATTTTTTAATCTCCAAGTAGTATTAATTCTTTCAGGGAATAAACTTTTAAATCTTCCCAGCAAGCGCAATTGGCCCTGTAGCTTAATTGGATAGAGCACCCGGCTTCGGTGCATTCAGCGGAGAAACCGGGAGGTTGGGGGTTCAAGTCCCCTCAGGGTCACTGGTTTTGTTTTTTTATAAAAAGCTTTCTTTGCCTTCAAGGAAGCGAGAGAGGTTGTATTTGAAAAAGCCGCTTGTTCTTGCTTTGCGTAAGAATTCCTTTTTTTCCAATAGTTCTGCTTTGCTTAAAGCGTTTTTGAATGGCTTCTTTTCCACTTTTTTTCTTTCTTTTAGGAATTTTTTTGTTAGTGCTACAGCGTTTTTGTGTTTTCTTTTTTCTTCAACAACCCAGTGAGCGTTTTCAATGCGTGGTCCTGTGAGTGGCGATCTGTGTTTTTTTAGGAATGCCATTGAGTGCTCTGTATTCCATGCCGGGGGTCCTTTAAAAATTATTGTATCGTTTAATTCAATTGATTCCAGTTCAATAAAGTAATTGATTTCTTTTCCCTCTTCTGCGTAAAGTGAAATTCTTCTCACAATGAAGTCCTCTGATTCAAGCCTTTTCCTGAGCAGTTTGTTGAATTTTCTCATTTGCCCCCATATTATATCAGAGGGAACTTTTTTTGGGAAAGGCATTCTCAATGCAAACACTTGGTCAACTGCTATAAGTTTTTTCATGCGTTTTTTTGAAATGCTTGTTTTTCTTTTTGGATAGAAGAATTTTTTGCTTGGTTTTTCCAAAAAGGCTTGACTTGCGGCAATCACTCTTGCAAACTGTTCTTCGCTTAGCGCTGCCGCTACATTTCTTTTGTTGTCGGTTGGATCAATGAATACCAGTGGTGCATTGAATTCTTTTTTTGGTTTTATTGGTTTTGTTGAAAGGGAAAGTGTTATGCCGGGCTTCCAATTGCTTGCTGCTTTCAGGAATTCCTTGAATGAACCGTATTTCAGTATTAAAAGTTCTGCAAGATAACCGGAAATGCCTTCTTTTTCAATTTTGGCTCCATAGCAGTCAATTCCTTTCAAGAATGCCTTTAATAGCCTTATTTCTTTTCTTTTTTCATTGTCGAGTTTTTTTGAGAGAAATTTTTGATGAAACGGCGAGCGGTCAACCGAGCTTTTAAGCAATGAGGCTTTTTTTACTTTGTAGGATGGAACGATTTCAATTTCAAAGCCATTGAATATGCCTTTAATATAAGGATGCTCGCTGTATTCTTCCCAGCAGTTTTTTCCATTGAATGTTTGCCTTCCAATACGAAGTCCTTCTTTTTCGAATTCGGCTCTGGGCATTTTTTCAGGGAAAAGCACAAAAATGTCAATGTCCCTGTAGCCCCTTAAATGAGTGTCCCTTGCAAGCGAGCCGCATAACTGCACTTCAATGTGTTTTCCTTTCATTTTGCGTATTTTGTTTATTATTTTTTCAGCAGTTTTTTTTTCCATTATTTTTTCTTCTTTGGTTGGAGTAATTCCTGTTAATATTTTTTTAAGCAGTCTTTCCATTTTTCGAGTTCACCATAAAACTTTAATATTAAGAAGGCATTATTATTAATTAAATTAACCCTTGTTGTCCTTTGGATTGCTTGGCGGTGTTTTTTTGGGTAATGCAACAATAATAGAAGTAAAAGGAGAACTCATTGATTCTTATGGACGGATTCAAATATTTGAAGGTTTTCCCTATAAGCGCTATGAATTGAAGCCATTGCAGTTAAGTGACAGCGAAAAAAAGCTTATTCGCACGCTTTCTGCTTCAATTGGCAGGACTTATTCTTTGGATGAAATAAGGGAAGTAATCGGCATTGAGAACGCTGTTTCTTTTTCAAACGAATTCAATAGTGAAATAATTCAAACAATTGAAATAAATGAACTCTTGTTAAAACTGCCAACGGATGAATTGCACGATCAACTTAAATCGAGCCTTGTGAAATTGTTTGAAAAATATTTTCCTCAAATGAAAGACAAGGAAGGCATTGCCTCTGAAGTAATAAGCAGTGCTGTTGGCTATGGTCCTATTGCGCCATTGCTTGAGGATTCACTGCTTGAAGAAATAATGGTCAATGGCGCTGGCAGACCTGTTTTTGTTTTCCACAAAAAACACGGAATGTGCAAGACAAACATTGTAATGCAGACAGAAAAACAGGTTTTAAAGCTTTGTTCCAAGATCGCTTTTACTGTTGGCAGAAAATTTGACGAAGCGCATCCATTGCTTGATGCAAGGCTTCCTGATGGAAGCAGGGCAAATGCAACTTTTTCACTTGTTACACCGTTTGGTTCTTCGCTTACTATAAGGAAATTCACCAAAATGCCAATTTCAATTGTTGACTTGATTGAGAACAGAACGCTTTCAGCTGAAACTGCGGCGTTTCTCTGGCTAATGGTTGAAGGCCTTAAAATAGAGCCAATGAACATAATAATTACTGGCGGTGCGGGCAGTGGAAAAACAACTTTAATGAATGCTCTTGCAACCTTTATGCGTTATGATGACAGGGTTATTTCCATTGAGGACACTCTTGAATTGGACCTTGGTTCAAGAGAGAACTGGATTCAAATGGAGTCAAGGCCTGGAACGCGAAAGTATGAACAAATTGAAATGGATGACCTGTTGCGTAATTCCCTGAGGATGCGCCCTGACAGGCTGTTGGTTGGAGAAGTACGTGGAAAAGAAGCGCAGACGCTTTTTGTTGCAATGGATACAGGTCACCAGGGAATTCTTGGAACAGTGCACGCAAACACTTCCAGGGAATTATTGTTGAGGCTTAAAAGCGCTCCAATGAATGTGCCAAACCACATGCTTTCATTGGTGAATATTTCGGTTGTAATGTTCAGAATGTATGACAGAAAAAAGGGCTTGCTTCGCAGGGTTAAAGAGGTGGCAGAACTTGAAAGAATGGAGGACAAAATTCTCCTCAGCAATGTGTTTGAATGGAATCGCAGGACTGACACTGTTGAGAAAACAAATGTTCCGTGCAGAACGCTTGACAAGCTGGCGGAAAAACTGAACATGAAAAAGAATGAAATAAAGGAAGAACTCCTTATAAGGCAGAGAATACTTGAATGGATGCTTGAAAATGGAATTAAGTCAACGCCTGATGTTGAAAAAATAATACAGGAGTATTATTTGGATCCGCAGTCAGTGCTTCAAATGGTTGCAGGAAAAGCGCCTATAAGCGTTTGAGTGGAATTTTTTCAAGCAGGGAATATTTTGGCCCTTTTTCGCCGAGTTTTGATTCCATTAAGTCAATGCTTTCAGCCATTATTTTGGCTGAAAAGTTTTTTTCTTTCAGTTTTTCCATGAGTGCATTGAATTCTTTTCTTTTAAGGAATTTGTTTCTTGCAAGCGTAATGTGTGCATGGAATCTTTCTTCTTTTAGGCTTAATGCGTTGTTTATTTTTTTGCTGATTTCCAAGAGCTGGGTTGTTCCTTTTTTGATTCCAAGCCAGAGCACTCTTTGATTGAAGGAGCCTATGCCGTTTAATTCAATCTCAAAGCTTGGGCTTTCCCTTACAATGCCCAGCTTTTCTTTGAGTGTTGGAATGAATTCACTTGGCAAATATCCAAGAAATTTAACCGTAATGTGAAGGTTTTCAGTGGACACTTTTTTGAGTCCTTTTTGGGTTATTTCATCAAGCAGGCTTGTTTCAATTCTTTGCCTTGTTTTTTCCGGAAGATTGATTGCAATAAATAGCCTTTTTGAATTCATTTGCTAAGACCTTTTTTCAGGTTTTTTTCAAGGAGTTTAAGGCGAGCATAGTTTCTTTTTATTTTTTCATTTGCTTTTTTTACTATTAATTCAATGAATTCTTTTTCCACCAGAATTGTGTTTTCTCTTTTGACTGGAAAGGCAATTTCTTCTGTTCCAACGAGTTCCACTAAAAATTTCCCCTTTTTTGCCACGATTATGCCGCCGCGTTTTACTCCGCTTTTGTCTTTTATTTTGAGTATTTTTTTTGCGTTTTTTAGCGTGTTTGTTCCAATGTGGAGAATAAAGGGTTCTTCTTTGAACCATATTTCGCCGCTTGTTTTTTCAAGTAGGGCATTCCATACATCGCTTGCTTTCACAGTGGAGTGCCATTTTTTGTGGAAATAAGAATCGCGTTTTGTTTTGCCTTTTAAGCCCAACAACATAATCCTTCCACTGCAACCCGAGGAAGTGAAATAATTTTTTGTTTCAGCAATAAAATCGCACAATTTAATGAGCTGTGGATCCATTTTTTTTTCACGCTCGGCTTTTTTTAGTGTTGAATAATGTCTTTTTTTAACCATTTCAAAGCGGGCTTTTCCTTTTTCTTTTTTCATTTTAATTCAATCCTTTTGATTCTTATTTGGTTTGTTTTGTTGCTTAATTTAATTATTGCAGCAGTTCCTTCTTTAACCGATCCAACGTTTACTGAAAGCGTTTCTCCAATTTTTTCTTCATTGAGTGCTTCGTGCACGTGTCCACATAAATGGAGGGCTGGTTTTTTTTCTTCGATTATTTTTCTGACAGCGCTGCTTCCAATGTGTGTTGTGTTTTGCGCCAAGTCAAGTTTTGAATTGAATGGCGGTAAATGTGTTATTAGAACGCTTTTGCTTGAAACAATTTTGTTCAAGCATTGAATGATTTCTTTTTCTGGAAAAGTGAGCAATCCGGCTCTGCCTTTGAGTCCACCGCCAAAACCGCAGAATTCAATGCCGTTTAATCTCTTGCAATTGCAATGGATTGATATGTTCATATCTTTCATTTTTTCAAGCACTTCGTTTGAATCCATGTTGCCTGGCACTGCTAAGATTTTTCGTGGTTGTAAAATTTTTGCAATTTTTGGAATGTTTTCCTTTGGGCCAAGGGTTGTGAGGTCTCCGCAAATTATTGCAATTTGTGTTTTTTTTGCCTTTTTTTCAAGTGCTTTTAGGTTTTCAATGGAGTTATGAATGTCGCTTAATGCAAAAATTTCCATTTTTTCACCCTAAAAGCCATTAATACAAAGGATTTTTATTCTTTCTTTGGATTTAATTATTGGGGCTTGAAATGAAGAAATTATTGCTTTTGTTTTTTTTAATGCTTTTAGTTCAATGTGGTTTTTCCACTGTTTCGATTCTCCTGCCAATTGAGAAAACTGTTGAATCAAACGGCACTGTTTTGTTTGGAAGCGCTCAAGCTGGTGAAACGGTTCTTGTTTCAATTGAAAGAAAGTATGGAAACATTAAATGGGATTCTGCAAGAATTGATGAATCCCTTCTCCCAAAGGACTGGTCTTATTCGGTTGAAACAAAGGATAAGTCAATTAATTTAATGATTTCAATTCCGGCAGGGGAAAGAACAGCGAGTCGCAACATTGTAATAACTGTTTTTAATGAAACCCTTGAAGAAAGCTTCAATGCAGTGTTAAAGATTGAAAAAGGCCTCATTGTGCCGGAAATTCGCGCGAGAAAAATTGAAGTGCCGGTGAACGAATGCGCAGTGTTTTCCCTTAAAGCATTCAATAAAAGCATTGCAGGGCACACTATTAAAATTGAAAGCGATTTGCCTGATTATTGGTTTTCTTCAAGAGAGTTTTCCATAAAGCCGCTTGAAACAATTGATGTTAACTTGGAGGTTTGCGGCAAAAGCCCTGGTTACAGAGAGTTTTCTTTTTATGTGGACTCTTCTTTGAACAATGAAAGGATTGCTTTTTTTCCAGAGGAAATAAGTGTTCTGCCAACACTGCAAGGAGAATACACTTCAATTGGCAGCGGTTTTCCATTTTTTTCTGTCACAGTGTTTCCTTTTTATTTGGTTGATTTCTTTCTTTCTTCTTTTTCTTTAGAGACTGATTTCTCATGACATTGAGAGATTTTTCCCTTGAATTGATGCGGTTAATTGAAAGAGGCACTATTAAAAACAAAACCCAGTTGAACAAATTCAAGCAAGTGCTTGCAAAAAAGCATTCCCTGAAAAACCTTCCAACAAATCCAGATATTCTGGCTTTTGCAGAAAAGAAAACATCCAAATTAACAAAACTGCTTGGAAAAAAACCAGTTAAAACCCTTTCAGGCATTGCGGTTGTTGCAATAATGACTTCTCCGCATAAATGTCCCGGCAGTTGCATTTATTGTCCTGGTTCGCTTGTTGGAGAAAAAACCCCTCAAAGTTACACTGGCAGAGAACCAGCAGCAATGCGTGCCCTTCACTCAAAGTTCGATCCAGCAAAACAGGTTGCTTCAAGGCTTTTGCAATTGCAGCAAACAGGGCATTCAATTGAAAAAGTTGAATTAATAATAATGGGTGGCACTTTTCTTTCTCAAAAAAAATCCTTTCAGGAAAAATTCATAATAAGGGCAATCAATGCTGTAACGCAGTCAAAGGCAAGGACTCTTGCAGGCGCAAAAAAAAGCGCTGAAAAAGCAAAAAGGAGAATAACCGGAATTACTTTCGAAACAAGGCCAGATTATTGCTCTAACGCGGATGTTAAAAGAATGCTTTCCTTTGGTGGAACACGCTGCGAGTTAGGCGTGCAAGTTTTAAACAATGATGTTTACCGCAGAATCAACAGGAATCATTCAGTTTCAGATGTTGCAATTGCAACCAAGAATTTGAAGGATGCTGGCTTCAAGGTAACATATCATTTTATGCCGGGCTTGCCTGGTTCAAGCCCTGAAAAAGACATGGAATCATTTAAAACAGCTTTTTTTGATGAACGCTTTAAGCCTGACATGGTTAAATTGTATCCATGCCTTGTAATAAAGGACACTCCTCTTTTCAATGAATTCAAGCAAGGCAGGTTTACTCCGCTTTCAACAAGCGAGGCAGTCGAATTAATTGCTTCAATGAAACAAATAGTGCCTCCCTGGGTTAGGATTATGAGAGTGCAGCGCGATATTCCAGCAGCGCTTATTGAAGGAGGCGTTAAAAAAAGCAACCTCCGCCAGCTCGTGTTAAAAGAGCTTGAGCGAAGAAACCAAAAATGCAATTGTATTAGGTGCAGGGAAGCTGGGTTGTTGAGTCAAACAAAAAAACTCAGTCCAAAAAAAGCACGCTTTTTCATTGATGAATATAATGCAAGCAATGGAGTTGAGCTTTTCATTTCACTTGAGAGCAGTAAAAGGCGTGAATTGTTTGGGTTTTGCAGGCTCCGCATTCCTGAGAAATCCTTTATTAAAGAAATTTCTAACAAGAACGCAATAGTGAGAGAATTGCGTGTTTTTGGAAGATCACTTCCATTGCATGAACGCTCAAAGGATTCAATGCAGCACTTGGGTTTTGGGGCAAGGCTTCTTTCAAAAGCGGAAGAAATTGCATCTAACAGCTTTGAAAAAAGGGGCATTGTTGTAGTTTCAGGCATTGGTGTTAGAGAATACTATAAAAACCTTGGCTATAGGCCATTGCAGGAATACCTTTACAAAAAACTTTAATATTACTTTCAACTTTTCTTTTCACGGTGTAATAATGCTGGAAAGCAATGCGCACAAGGAGTTAATTGCATTTGTTCAAAAGAACCCAGTGTGTTATGCAATAATGCGTTCGCCTGTACACATGGCAGTGCTTAAAGCATTATCCAAGGGCGCCAAGGGCAGAATACAGCTTTTAAGGCTTTTTCCAAGGATTGATGGCTCTGATATTGATTTAATAATTGAATCCCTTGTTGACAGTGGCTTAGTGTCATCCATTGATGTTGGGTTGAACAAAATGTACTATGTTAACGAAAAGGGAAAGCAATTCTTTGCAATATTCAATAAAACCAAGGAGAGAATGATTGGAGTGAAAAAGCGGTTTTAAAAACATTTTCTTTTCTAACTTTAAAAGCGTTTTTTGAGTTTTTTAGGGGTTTTTTTAATGGAAAAGGTTTTTGTTGCAACCCTTGGAAAAGGGCGTGGTACATGGGGGCATGTTGCCAGAATAATACAGGAAGGCGATTGGAGCAGTGTTTTGCTTATAAGCAATGAATTTGGAAAGGAAAACTTTGCTCCTGCAAAGGAATGCAACTGGGTAATGATTAACACGCGTTCCGGTTTTGATTCAATAAAAGAGCAAATAATTAATGCATTGCCAGAAGGCGAATTTTTTGTTTCCCTTATTTCTGGTACTGGAAAAGAGCACATGGCTTTACTGGCTGCATTAAAGGAATCAGAAAAGGAATTCAAACTCGTTGTATTGACCGGCGAAGGAATGAAGTTTTATTGATTTTCGAAACAATTTTTATTCAGTTAAGCGTTAATTAATTAATGCCTGGAGAAATTCTTTCCTTTATTGCACTGCTTTTGTTTTTTGCAAGCATTGTGCTTGCATTGTTCCTTTTGTTTTTTTACAAAAAAGCGGTTTCTTTGCAGGAACGCCTTTCGTTGCTTGAATTCAAAAAGCAATCCCAGTCAGTTAAATACGGAAAGCTCACAGAGCAATGGATTCCTTTTTCAGAGCAGTTTCCTTTGCCAGCTGAACAATTCCGATTTATTGGCTCGCCAATTGATGGCATTGCTTTTGGAGATGACAAAATAGTGTTCTGTGAATTCAAGGCAGCGAATTCAAAGCTTAACGAAAAGCAAAAGCGCATTAAGGAATTGGTGGAGAAAAAAAGAGTTGAATGGCTTGAATTAAAAATCAATTGATTTTAAAGCGAAGCAATGCTGCAACCATTCCAATTCCTTCCAGTTCTTTTCCTGCACTGCTATTAGAGTCAATTATGTGAATTTCTCCCCGAGAGCGTTCAACCAATTGCATTAATTCTTCCCATTCACTGCGGTTTTTCAAGAAAAATTTGTCCAACAATATCAGTTTTTTAACGCTTCCCATTTGAATTGCTTTTTTCACTTGCTCTGGACCGTATTCCGCCAAGCGACCTTTTCCTATTTCTGCAAGCAATTCATTCATTAGCCGTGCATCCATTGCAATTTGCAGTTTTTCCATTATTTTGCTGGTTCTCTTTCCTTTCAATAATTCGTTCAATCCGGTTATGCCGACACTGTTTGTTCCTTCAATGAAAACTTTGCCATTGAAATCTTTTTCTTTGAGGAATTCATGGAAGTCGTTTTTTGTGAATCCCGGTCCAGCTATGAGCACTTGTTCAATGTTTTGCTCTTTTATTTTGGCTAACACCTTTGAAAAGAATTCCTTTTGCCAGTTTCCCGCTTCGAACAGTTTTCCGCTTTTTCCGCTTTTAATGCTGCCCTTTCTTTGAGTCTTGAATGCTCTTAATTCAAAAAAGTCAGCTCTTTCATCATCAATTAAAACGCACAACACTGGCTTTGAATGGGTTGCCTTTTCTGCTTTTTTAAGCCTTTCAATGTGTCTTTTGCTGAGGTTTTCTTTTTCTATTTTAAGCAAAAAACCTGGTTCAATTGAAAGGGAATGCGCTGCACCCAATTCAATGAATTCCTCTGGTTTTCCTCCCTCAATCAGGCCATGCACTCGCAGAATGCTGCTGAATTCATCGAATTCCACTTCTTGCACTCGCAGTTTTATGAACATTTTTTGCCTTTTGGTTTGTTCTCCTTCTTGGCCTTTTATTTTGCGGGTGGTGCTTCCATTAACCAAATCGCCTGGTTCAATTATTCTTTCCAAGTGCCACAAATCATCAGTGGTTTCAGGCATTAATTGAATTAAGCCCTTTTCCCTTGCCAGTTTTATTAACCGCATGTTTTCACAGCAAAACTATTCACCAAAAAGCAATTAAATTCTTTCACAAAAGCTTTTAGTATGAAAAATGAAACCAATTCCAAAAGGATAAGAATTGCAGTAATTGATTTCAAGAAATGCTCTCCGCAGAAATGCGGTTTTCAATGCATTAGTGTTTGTCCAGTGAACAGGCTTGGAAAAGAATGCATTACAAAGTCCACTGAATTGAAGCCTGTTATTTCGGAAGTGCTTTGCACTGGCTGCAAAATATGTGTCCACAAATGCCCATTTAATGCAATAAGCATTGTTAATCTTTCAGCAGAACTCCACACTCCAATCCACCAATTTGGAAAAAACGGTTTTCGCCTTTATGGCCTGCCTGTGCCAGCTGAAAAACAGGTTGTTGGATTGATTGGAAGGAACGGCATTGGAAAGAGCACTGCCCTCAAAATACTTTCAGGCAAAATAATTCCAAATCTCGGTGAAACCAAGAAAAACTATGAGGAAATAAAAGAATTTTTTAAAGGAAAAGAATTGCAGGCCTTTTTTGAAAAGCTTTCCTTGGGAAAAATAAGGGTTTCGTTAAAACCACAAGCAATTTCAAAAATTCCTGAAAGCTTTAATGGAACAGTCGGCGAACTCTTGGAGCAATTCAATGAATCCGGCAAATTGCCTGAAATAGTGAAAAGAATGGGTTTGTCAGGGGTTCTTTCAAGCAATATTTCCAATATTTCCGGTGGAGAATTACAACGCCTTGCAATTGCTGCAGCAATGCTTAAAGAAGCGGATGTTTATTTTTTCGACGAGCCAACCTCTTATTTGGATGTCGGAGAACGCCTTAAAATAGCCAGACAAATAAGGGCTTTGGCTGAAACAGGCAAAAGCGTAATGGTGGTAGAACACGATTTGGCGGTATTGGATTACTTGAGTGATTTGGTGCATGTTTTATTCGGTCAAAAATCAGTTTATGGAGTGATTAGTTCAAGGCAAAGTGTTCGCAATGGAATAAACCAGTACTTGGAGGGCTATCTTAAAACAGAAAACATTCGCTTTAGGGAAAAAGAAATAAGGTTTGCTGTTTCCTCTCCAATAAAAGAAATTACAAGAAAAAAGGCAATTGAATACCCTGCAATGGAAAAGAAATTCAACAATTTTTCCCTAAAAACAGAATCTGGAATAATAATGAAAGGAGAGGTTTTAGGAGTTTTGGGTCCAAACGCTACAGGCAAAACAACCTTTGTAAAAATGCTTGCAGGAGAACTAAAACCAGACAAAGGCAGGCTGGAATTCTCTTTCAGTGTTTCATTCAAGCCACAGTACTTAAAGCCAATAAAGGGAAAAACAGTAAAGGAATTCATTGATGAAAGCAATGTTGACATTGAATTGTTCAACCGCGAGGCGGTTAATGCCTTTAATTTAAGGGAGTTATTTGAAAGAAAACTTGAAGAGTTAAGCGGGGGAGAACTCCAAAAAATAGCAATAGCTGTCACTATTTGCAGGGAAGCTGACTTGGTTTTATTGGACGAACCGTCTGCTTTTCTTGACATTGAGGAAAGACTCAATGCTGCTTCACTTATAAAATCAATTACATTGCAGAAAGAAAACGCCTGCCTTGTAGTGGACCACGATGTTCTTTTCCAGGACTATTTAAGCGATAGATTGATTGTTTTTAAGGGCATTCCTTCAAAAAAAGGGCATGCTCTCGCACCACAGGAAATGGAATCTGGAATGAATGAATTCCTTTCCTCGCTGGGAATTACTTTCAGGCGCGATCCGCAAACAGGAAGACCCCGCGCCAACAAGCCGGACTCGCAAAAAGACAAAGAGCAAAAAAAAGCAAACAAGTATTATTATGCTTAAATCAACCTTTTTGTTTTTATTCGTTTTCAGGCATGGCTTTTTTATGGGACTTGAATTTTTTTCTTCTCGCAATAAAGTGCTTTCATTGTTTGAGCGAATTCCAAAAGAGCATTCACTGAATGCATTGGAAAAAGCATTCGATAAAGCAATTGAAAATAACATTTCAGGCTTGAGAAAAGCAGCAGTGCTTTTTTCCGGAGGAATTGATTCTTCACTTGTTGCTTTTGCTCTTTCAGGAAAACTGCAAATAATGCTTTATTGCGCTGGAGTTAAGGGTTCGGCGGTGTTTAAAAGGGCAAAGAAAAGCTCCAAGCTGATTGGATTGCCGCTTAAAAGAATTGTAATTGAAAAAAAAAGGTTTCCAGTGATTGTTGAAAGAGTGGCAGAAGCAATTGCTTCAAGGGATTTACTGCAGGTACAAATTGCTTTGCCTGAATTCGAGGCAATGAATGCCATTATGCATGATGGTTACAGTGATTTTTTTTCAGGACAGGGAGCAGATGAACTTTTTTGTGGTTATGCGGAATTCCTTTCAGTGCTCTCCTCTTCAGGCTATAAAGCAGTGGAAGAAAAAAGAAGGGAAAAATTGTTGAATTTTTTTGAAAGGAATGCTAAAAGGGAAATTGCACTCGCTGAATTTTTTGGATTGAATGCAAGAATTCCTTTTTTGGAAGAGGGTTTTATGCGCGAAGCACTTGCCTTCCCAGTGGAAGAAATGGTTTTGTCTGAAAAAGACAGTCAAAGAAAGCATCCATTAAGGGCGTTGGCTTGCAAAAAAGGTCTGCCTGAAGAAATCTGCTCAATGCCAAAAAAAGCAATGCAGTTTGATGCAGGCATTGCAAAAGAGGTTAAAGCAATACTTTCAGTGGACTAGGGTGCTTCGGTTATTCCGGATTGTTCGTCTGTTATAGTGCAGCCAGTAGCAGTGTTCACTATTTTTTTGAATTCAACTGTGCCAGCGTATTCCACATAGAAAACAATTTCACCGTTTTTTTTGATTTCTTTGCTGCATTTCAATTCAAGCCTTGCATCGCCGTTGCCAAGGTTTTGCACATTGTTTGCTTCGCAGTTTATTTCGCTTTTGCTTGTCAATTCAGCCAAAGCGCTTGCATACTGTGTTGTTGGATTTCCAGTACAGCTGCCTCCATTCCACAAACCAGTGGTTGTTTTTTTGTCAAGCACCTGCCGCGCATTATCCCACATTCTTTTAACATCGGTTATTGTGTTTGCATAGTTTTCATTGCTCTTTTTTTCAAGGCTCGTCAGTGTACTGAAAACAATAAGTATTACTGTTGCTATTGCCATTATGCCAATAATTGAAGTGTAAACTCCTTTTTCCATTATTTTTCACGCTCGCAGTGTTCGTATTCATTTATTGTTCCAGATGCCGCATTTTCTACAATGAAATATTTTTTGCATACAACGAATTTTTCATTGTCCCAGTCAAATGTTTCAGAGTACTCGGCTTTTGTGTAAGGTCCCACAGCCGCATAGTCCTGTGCTTTTTGGTCAAGTTTTTGCATTGCTGGGCTTCCTTCAAATTTTGGCATTAAGATCCAAACTGAAAGAATTGAAACAATTGCCATTATTGCAATCATGCCGTCAAGTGTAAAAATAAACCCTTTTTTCATGGAGAACGCCACACCCATATTTTTAGTTTTTCTTCAGAGCAACCGTTTTTGAAACAGTTTTCCATTTCTGCTTTTGTCATTGCTCCATTGTGAGTTATTATTTTCCTTTCCTCAGAGTAATAAAAAGGCGTGTTTGCCTCATTGAGCGGAGCACTCTGCCAGGTGTTTGCTCCAATTGTTGCCTTGAATTCGAATTCTGCTGGAATCAAGAGGTTTGCTTTTGCGTTTACACCTGAAAGCTTTGAGTTTAATTTTGTTAAGTCAAGGCAGTTTATTGCATTGTAGAGCATTGTTCCACTTAAATCCTGCACTTCGCACGTGAATTCCTCGCTGTCTGTGAGCACAACGCTGGCAGTTCTTCCAATTCTTTGAAGCTCGTTGAATAATTCCTCTTGTTTCATTCTGTAATTGTTTGCCTCTGAAATTCTTACAAGCAATCCAAGTGCAAGTATTACCAGCACTATTGAAAAAATGAAATCAAGGCTTATTATTTGTCCTTTTTTCATACAATCACGTATAATTTATTTGAAGGAGTTCACCGCTTTTAGCGCTTGTTGGTGAGACACCAGCAGGCTTTACAAAGGGCACGAGTTCTTCTATTTTTTTGCTTCCATCATAAGCTGTTACTTTTATGAAATTTGGGCGGATTTCCACAGTGCAGGGAATTTTTCCTGCTTTTCCGAGAACTTTTAGGAAGGGAATTCTAAAGTGCACTTTTCCCTTTGCTTCTTGTTGGTCGAGTATTGAGCTTGTTCCAATTATTCCTGCTGTTGCTTCTGCTATTTTTCTTTCCTGGTTTCTTAAATGGATTTCTTTTTGGTATTCAATGAATTGCATTGATGCAGTTGCCAGAACTATTGCTATTGAAAAAAGAGCAACAATGGTGAAAAGAAACTCAATGCTTATCTGTCCTTTTCGTGCAGTTTGCATGTTAGTTATAATGAAAAAGGAAGTATTTAAACATAGCGGGGTTTTAGTTTTGAAATTCTTTTAATTTCCTGCATTAGTTTTATTCCTTGGATTCTGCCAAGGTTTCCTTTGATGCATTCCCTTTCATTGAAGTGTTTTATTTTTTCATTGCCCAGGAAGAGTCCTTTTCGCCAGATGACCACTGGCACTGGGTCAGCTGAATGGTCTTTTTTGGAGCAAGGCGTGGAATGGTCTGCTGTTAATGCAATGGTTGTGTTGTTCAATGAAAGCAATGGTTTTATTGCTGCATCAATCTTTTCAATGAATTTTTTCTTGCCTTTGCAGTCTCCATCGTGTCCGAAAATATCAGTGCCTTTAATGTGGACAAAAACAAAATTGCAATTGCTGTTGATTTCTTTTATTGCGCGTGCAATTTTTGCCTTAATGTTTGTGTTTGGGGTACCGGTGGCGCCTTTCACTTCAATAACCTTCATTCCAACCAATGCAGCAACCCCTTTGTACAGGCCGCCTCCAGCAATACAACAGGCTTTAAGGTGGTGTTTTTCTTTAAAGCTTTTCAGTTTTTTCATTTGGCCTGCTCCGCGGGTGAGCACAAAGTTCGCTGGTGGTAATCCCTTTTTAATGCGTTCTTTGTTGAGTGGATGCTTTAACAGTTTTTTGTGGGCTTTTTCAAGAAATTCATTCAATACTTCCGCTGTAAAAATTGCTTTCTTTGTTTTATTCAATGGCTTTACTTTTTGCACTTTTTTGCCTTCTTTGTGTGGGTCACTGTCCGAAACCTTGGCACTCAAGCCAGGGCCATGCATTACAATTGCTACTCTGTGAGAAGTACCGGCTTTCACTGAAAAGTGAATTCCCCGAATTTTCATTCCATTAAGGCTTTTTGCCAGTTTTTTCACATTTTTTATTCTTCCAGCCCTCCTGTCCAATATTTTCCACTCTTGGTCAACTGTTGCCATATTGCCTCTAAATGCCACATCACCATGCTTTAAATGCATTTTAATGCCTAAAGCTTCAATTGGGCCCCTGCCAATATAGTTTTTTTTGAATTCATAGCCGAATAAAGCCAAATGACCACGGTCAGAGCTAGGGATAATGCCTTTTTCAAGCACGTTCATTATGCCAGTAAAACCGTTTTTTGCCATTTTATCCATGTTTGGAGTTTTTGCTGCTTCCAATGGTGTTTTTTTGTTTAATTCTTTTGAGGGCAAGTCGCCCATGCCATCGCACACAATGAGTATTATTTTTGTTTTCAGTCTATTGTTTGCCATTCCAATTCCCTTCCCTTTGAGTCAAAAAGCCTTGCATTGTTAATAGTGAATGGATACGAGATAATTAAATGAATTTCCCCTGTTTTTGGAAAAACCCTTAAATCTGCTCTTGAAGGAAAATTGCTCCCGCTTGGATGCGAGTGAACGCTTCCTTTTATTGAAAAATCCACTGGCACTAAGTCAAGCCTGAAAGAAGCGTGCTCTTTTCCATAAAGGCTTGGAATCATTACAATTTCATCAATGATTGAATTTTTTTTAGTGCTTCCAAGCAATGCAAAAAATTCGTTTGGATACAGGTTTTTTGCTGCTTTGCTTATTGCTTCAAGGGTTGCACGTTTTATTTTAACACATTTTTCTGCCATACTAAAATTAAAAGCAATTAATTAAAAAACAGCTGTTATTTGCATAACACACTGCAAAGAGTCAAATTCCCAAATAAATCAGTATTGTTGGAATCATTAAAAAAGCCATGCAGTTTGTTCTTTTCACTTTTGCGGAAATGCAGTAATACCCTATTGCAGTGCTTGTGGTCATTACAATCACTCCAGTTAAACCGCTTAACACAAAAACAAGCACTAACAGGAAAAAAAGAACGCTTTCATTTAGCATTGAATAGGGAATTGAATTGATTCTTTTAAAGAACCATTTTCCAATCATTATTGTTGCAATAACCGAAAAACCCATGGCAATAAGCGTTGAAGCAACAATTAAAAGCATGTGTGTTTCTTTCAATGCAATTGCTTCCTTTAATGCAGCGGCAATTCCAGTGCGGGTTTTTCCCAGTGCAAAAAGAACAAAAAAAGAAAAAATTAAATTAACCGTGTTAATTGCCCCAAGCAACACCAAGTATTGTTCTGTGTTAATCCTCCCAATGAATTTTTTCACAAGGAATGCTGCTTGAGCTGGCCCCAGGCTTGGCATTATTGAAACAGTGCTTCCAGCAATAACACCAAGAAGTGAGCCCTGCAATACATTCTTTTTTTTCAATTTTTCTGCTTCCAATGACTGCCTTTTTGGAGCAGGGCTTTCTTTTAATGATTTAAGGAGCGCGCTGACTGCAAAAAAACCCATAACCATTGGCGCAAGCGGGTTCTTTAAAGCATTCTCCCTTAACACTATAACTCCAAGTAATCCGCTTAAAATTATTACAATTGTTGCTTTTAATTTGTGGTTTTTTTCGGATAAAACCATTAAAAAAAGCACTCCAATTAAAGCAAAAGGGATTATTGAAGGCAGCATTGATTCAATTTTTGAAACAAAAGAAAAAAAGAAGAACGATGAAAGCAAAGCAATTATGCCGCCAAACAACCCGCCTCCAATACTCAGCATTAATGCCCTATAGCCCTTGCCTCTTAACAAATACCTGTGCCCTGGCAAGACAGCCAAAAAGCTTTCAGAGTCAGGCGCGCCAAGCGCAATGCTTGGAATAAAATCCACAAATGAATGGGTTATCCCCATTGAAACAATTAATGCAATTGCTTTTTCGCTTTCAGCAAACGGCAAAAGCAGGAATAATGCTGCAAGTGTGTTTGCGTGAATTCCTGGAATAATTCCAGTAATGCTTCCAATCAAGCAACCAGCCAGCACAAAGAACAATAATTCTATTGCCATATTTTCTCAGCAATAATTTCAATTTCTCCAAGGTATTCTTTTACGGTTCCTTTCACTGAAACAATTTTTCCAGTTTCAATTTCCTTATTTGCGGGTTTGTCTCCAAATTCAACCACTTTAATTGAATTGCCATCATTCAATCCGAATAAGAGAATTTTCTCCCCGCAATGCATCCAAGCAATTGTTCCACGCACGCAAACGCGTTCTCCAAGCATTTCCCTTCCAATGTCCTTAACCCGCACAAAACTGCATTCAGCTGAATAAGAATAATAAAAAAGGAAAACTATTCCAATTACGCTTACAAAAAACGCCAAGCGCTCCAACCATTGCTCTCCTAGCATTGAAAAAATTTGCATTGAAAAAAATTAAAATAATTACTGCTCTTTTGCTTTTCCAATTACTGCAACTGGCTCTTTTTTGAAAAATTTTCTTGACACGTGCACTTCAACCAATTCCCCTTTTTTGTAGGGCTTATTGGTTGCAACCACATATTTGCCTTCTTTAATCCCTGAAAAAATATCAAACGGAATTTCCACTGCCGCGTTTTCTTTATCGCTTAAAATCACTCTTCCAACCACTGGCCTTTTTCCAATAAATGCCCTGAAAAAAAACACAAACCCAAAAAGTGAAGCCATTAAAACAAGCATTGATTGAAAAACATTAAGCATGTTTTCTGTTGCAAAAACAACAAAAACGGAAAACTGAATTATTAAAAACAACACTCCGAATAAGATAGCAAAAGCGGTTTTGTCTTTATTGAACACCCTTGCAATTCCGAATGCAAGCACAGCCAAATAAAAAATTGAAAGAATTACTTCATTGAATAAAAGGAATGCTGTTCCTGCCTGAAACCTGAAAAGCCCCATTAAAACCATTGCCACAAGCAAAACTTCCAAGATGGCGAAAACAATCCTTTTATTGACAGTATTCGCAATATTCATTTAATTCCCTTTTAATTCACTCCATTTCTCTTTAAAAACCTCAAGGTCTCTTGTACTAAAAAGAACCACTTTTGCCTTTTTAAGATTTTTTGGTTTTAGTGATGCAAATTCTTTTAAAGCGGAAAGAATTGCAATTGCACCTTTTTCAATTTCCAATCCAGCAATGCCACAGCCAAGAGCAGGAAAAGCAATGCTTTTGCATTTTAATTCCTCGGCTTTAATAAGGCAATTCGTTGTAGCTTTTTTCACTGACTCCATTGTTGCCTTGAAATTGCCATAATGGGGTTGCGCTGCAGCATGGAAAACAAATCTTGCGTTAAGTTTTCCAGCAGTTGTTGCAATTACGCTGCCTAACGGAATTGGTGCGTGCTTTAATGCTTTTATTTCAATTTCAATTCCGCCCCTTTTTTTAAGCATTGCAGCAACACCGCCGCCCATTTCAAGGGAAGTGCCAGCAGCGTTCACCAAAACATCTGCTTTTTCTGTTGAAAGGTCTCCTTTTTTTATTTCAATATCCATGTCTTTCAATCCATGCAAGTGCTTTTTTGTGCAATGCTACTGCAATCCGGCCGGCTTCTTCAAGGCTTGAACCCATTGCAATAAATCCATGGTTTTTCATTTGCACTAATTTGTTTTTTCCAAGCACTTTTAAAACCTCGTTTTTCAATTCAATTGTTCCATAGGGTTGCTCTTTTATTGTTTCCACTAATCCAAACTCTTTTGCATGTTTTGTTACAATGCTGTTATGGCCGTGGAGTATTGCGTTTACGTCTTTTCTTGCGCCATAAATTCCAGCATGCAGGAATGCCTCACTTGAAGGCTTCATTTCTCCAATTGCTTTAACTGTCTGGTTTTTTTCACTCACTTCAATTACTTCCACTAATTCTTTTTCCGTAAGCCTTGAAAAGTCTTGACCGCTTGGCGTAATAAGAAAACCCCTTTTTGTTCTGCACGAAATATTGCCAGCTATTTTGCCCTCAGGAGAAGCAATTCCCATTTTATAAAAAGCATTGCACCATTTAAGCAGTTCTTTTGCTTTTTCAAGTTCCTTGTTGCCGCTTAAAAGTTTTACTGAAAATTTTATTCCAGTGTATTTTTCAGACATTAAAAAAGCCTCTTTATTGCCTTCTTTTTGGGCTTAATTATTCCCTTTTCTGTAATAATGCCCTTAATGTATTTTGCTTTTGTTACATCAAATGCTACATTGAATGCCCGGCTTTTCTTTGGAGCAATTCTCTGTTTTCCAATAAAAAGAACCTCTCTTTCAGGTCTTTCCTCTATGACAATTTTTTTTCCATTTTTTGTGTTTGGATCAAAAGTACTTGTAGGAGCAGCAACATAAAACGGAATACTGTTTTCTTTTGCAAGAACCGCTTTCTCATAAGTGCCAATCTTGTTCGCTGTGTCTCCATTGGCTGCAATTCTGTCAGCTCCAACAATGCAGAGATCAATTTTTCCCTCACTCATGTAATAACCAGCAGCATTATCTGCAATAATTCTGTGCGGAATGCCCTCGTTTGCAAGCTCCCATGCAGTGAGCTTTGCTCCCTGCAGCCTCGGCCTTGTTTCATCAACAAACACAAAAACAATTTTGCCATTTCTTTTGGCTGCATAAACCGGCGCCAAAGCCGAACCCCAGTCAAGCAATGCAAGCCAGCCAGCATTGCAGTGAGTGAGCATTCTTGTGCCATTTTTCAACAGTTTTTCTCCGTGCTTTCCAATTTTTTTGCCTCGCTCGCAATATTCACTGCTTATTTTTTCAGCCTCTTTTATTGCTGAAATTTTTGCCTTTCTTGGGTTTTTTTCTTGAATTGCAAAATCAATCCTTTCAATTGCCCAAAACAAGTCATGCGCTGTTGGTCTTGTGTGGCGGAGCCTGTAAAAAGCCCTTTCAATAAACTGTTTGAAGTTTTTTGGTTTTGCTTCAAGCACTGCCTGCATTGCGCCAAAGGCAGCGGTTGCACCAATTGAACCAGCTCCCCGCACTGCCATGTTTTCAATTGCTTTTACTGTTTGTTTGTGGTTTTTTAATGAAATTATTTTGAATTTTTTTGGCAGCAAGCGCTGGTCAATCATTTTAACAGTGCTGTTTTGTCTCCAGACAGCGCGAAACCACTTTTTTTCTTTACCTTGTTTTACAAGCATATTGTTAGAATTAGTTGGAAAAACAATTTTAAGGCATTCTACTTTTTCTTTCGCGCTTTTTCTGCACCTTTGCCTTTTCTGCGTAAGCCGCGGTATTTTTTCCCCGCGCTTGTTAGACCGCGGTGGGCTCTGCCCCTGTGTTGTTTTTCGGTGATCCATTTTAGTTCCTTGTCGGAGAGAATTTCCGGAGCACTCGTATCAACCAATATTACTTCATAGTACTTGCTTTTGCCGTCTTCTCCTACAAGGTATGAATTCAGCACTTCACAGTTTGGGAATTTTCTTGCAGCTTTTTCTTCAGCAATTGCTTGAATGTTTTTTTTCCTTGTAAGCTTTTTTACTCCCATTCTTTTGGGTCTTCTTCCACTTTTTGGTCTTACATGCGCTCCAGAGCCCTTTCTTGCCTTAACCCTTGCTACAATTATTCCTTTTTTTGCTTTATAGCCAAGCTCGCGTGCCCTGGCAATGTTTGTTGGCTTTTCAATTCTTTCAACAGTGTGAGTCTGTTTTCTGAATTCAATGAGTCTTTTTCTGTACAATTCCTTGTAGTCAATGCTGTTTGTTTTTTCTCCTTTGAATTCCTTTTGGAATGTCTGTTTAACGAATTTCATTGCACCCATTTTTCCACCAAAACTCAAAGCATTGCAAAAAGAGGTTAAAACCTTTACTGGATTTTAATTATTCTACTGGACAAGAATTTTAATACTTTCGCCAACTCGCAGGTGCTCAAAATGGCTTCATGTTATGCGGAAAAGCGCTTTGGATTAAAAAAATCCCTTAAAAAAGGCACTAAATGTATTAAATGCGGAAAACCAGCAAAAGTGTTACTTCCATATGGCCCACAGGCTTTCTGTGAAGAGCATTTCTGCAAATTGATTGAATCACGCTATAAAAAAACAGTGCGTTTATTCAATTTGTTTCCCGCTGGCAAAAAATTATTGTTTGCAGTGAGCGGCGGCAAGGATTCACTTACTGCTTTGTATTTGGGAAAAAAATTTTTCTCCAAACGCAATCAAATTGAAGCACTGCTTATTGATGAAGGAGTCAGGGGCTACAGGGAAAAAGCCCTAAGAGTAGCGGAAAAAAACTGCTATGATTGGGGTGTTCATTTCACGCGTGTTTCCTTTGAAGAAGAATTCAACATTACAATGGACAAAATAGTGAAAAAAATGTCAAACGCAAAAGAAAACCAGGGCTCGCCTTGTGCGTTTTGTGGGACACTTCGTAGGGCCCTTATGAACAAATACGCCAAAAAGCTTGGAGCTGTGCGCCTTGTAACAGGCCATAATATGGATGATGAATGCCAAAGCATTTTAATGAATGCATTTGACAATGACTTGCAGAGATTTGTCCGTTCAGGTGCAATAACCGGCATAAAGCCATTCAATGGCTTTGTTCAACGCGTTAAGCCCTTGAGTGAAATCCCTGAAAGAGAAATAGTTTTGTATGCTCTATTCAAGGGTTATTCCACTTATTCAGGGGAATGCTGTCCCTATCATGGAATAGCAAAACGCAATAAATTCAGGGAAATCCTGAATGAGTTAGAGGACTCTTATCCTGGCTCAAAGTATTCGCTTTGGAGGTTTTTCAATTCCATCAAGCCATTGCTTTTAAAAAGCACTCCATTTGGTAATACAAAAATGAATGCATGCACTGAATGCGGAGAGCCAACGCTTTCCATTGAATGCGATGCATGCAAAAAACTGAAAAAGCTAAAAGCACTAAAAAAACAACGAAAACCATAAAACACCTGCTTTATTTTAATTTTTTTCCATTGAAATTATTTAACACAGGGCCTGTGGTCTAGTGGTTATGACACCACGTTGACATCGTGGTAATCGGCAGTTCGATTCTGCCCAGGCCCACTCCTAATTCAACAACATTTTTTTTGCAAAAACAGGTATATTAGGTTCCTTTCAACTTGCTTATTGCAAGACCCATTTCTGCAGCGAATTGTTTTTCGAATTTTTCCAAGTCATCCATTTTTTTGTCAATTAGCTGGATTCTGTCATTTATTTGCTTTTGCAATGCAAGCGTTGTAGCATTGAATTTCTTTATTTTTTCATTGAAAGTGGCAATGTTTTGATCAATTACTTTAATGAATTGTTCTTTGAATACATCCAATTCCTTTGTTTCACGCTTGACTTTTTCAAAGTCAATTTCTTCCTTCATTTCCCTTACAATTCTGTCCTTTTCCCTTTCAAGCTGTTTTGTCATTTGGGAAATACTTTTAGCGAATTCCCTCTCGCGTTCAGCAATTGAAGCAGATAATGGCTTCATTGCATCTGATACAAGTTTTTCCCTTATTTCAGCAATGCTTAACTTGCTGTAGGGCTGCAAGCCACGGATTATTTCCTCTCTTTTGTTTATTATTTCATTGGCTCTGTCTTCAAGTTCTTTTATTCCCTTGCTGGTTTCATCCATAAACTTTTTCATTTCACTTTTTGTCTTAATGAGCTCTGAATTCATGTATGAAACGAGCTGGTCTTGTGTTTCCTTTAATTCCTTTTTCTTCTTTTCAAGAGCAGCGATTTTTTGCATGTAGTTTTGCATTATTTTGTCCGCTTCTTTGAGTTTGGTTTGCACTTTTAAAAGCATTGCCTCTTCTGCTTTTGTTTGCCCTTCTTTTATCATTTCTTCGAGTTCTTTCCTCATTTGTGCTTTTTCTTTTTCAAGTTTTGCCATCTCGTTTTCTACTTCTTTTTGCAGGGCATTCACTGCTGCAAGCCTTTCCTGAATTGTTTTTTTGAGTTCTTTTTCTTTTTGGTCAACTCTTTCGTTTACCTTGAGCCTTATTTCTTCTTCGAGTTTTTTCTTTGTGGCTTCTAGTTCTGCCAGTTTTTGTTTTACTTTTTCGGGTGCCAGTTCTTTTCTGAGTTCTTTGAGGTCGGCTATTTCTTTTTCAACATATTTTTTCAATTCGTCAAGGTTTGCCATTTTCACTCTTTCAATCCTGCTCTTTGCTTCATCCATTAGGTCTTCTATTACCTCTGATTCGAGTTCAAGCGTTTTGGTTACGCGTGTGTCCAGTTCCTCCATTTTTTTGTCCGCTTCTTGCAGGAATGATTCTATTTCGGTTTTTGTTGTTTCAGATAACCTTGAGAGCTCCGCTTTGGAGTTTTTAACCAGTTCTTTTGTTTCTTTTCTCGAGCCTTCAATTAGCTGGTTTAATTCCTTTTTTGAACCGCCTATTAATTCCGATAATTCTTTTCGCGAGGTTGCAAGGAGTTGTTCTGTTTCGGTTTTTGCTTTTTCAATTAAGTTTTTTGTTTCCATTTGGGTGTTTGAAAGTATTTGGGCAGTGTCCTTCTGGGCTTTTAAAATAAGCGCGTTTATTTCCTCTTGAGAGCTTGAGAGCAGTGCATTTGTGTCAGCTTTTGATTTTGATATTGTTGCAGTTGTTTCGTTCCTTGCCCTTTCAAGCAACGCGTTTAATTCTGCTTGGGATTTTTCAATTACTTCATTTGTGTCGGTTTTTGCTTTTTCAATTATTGCGTTCATTTCAGCAATATGGCTTTTTTTAAGTTCTTCAAATTCTGCTATTAATCCATTAATGCGTTTTTTTGACTCGGTTGTTATTTCGTTTATTGCCTCTTTTCTGAGTTCTTCAAATACTTTTTCGGCGTTTTTTACCTTTGAACGAATGCTTTTTCTGAGTTCAGCAGCGGTTTCCTCTTTGGCTTGTTCTATTGTTTTGTGGATTTCTTCAAAATGAGCTTGTTCTTTTCTCAGCCTTTCGATTTCTTCGCTTGTTTTTTGATGCAATTCTTCAAGCCTTTTTATTTCAGCGGAAAATTTTTCGCTTTTGGCTTGCTCTTCTTTTATTTGCTGGAGGCTGAGATTTATTTTTTCATTGAGCTTTTTCAGTTCTGATATTTTTGCGTCAATTATTTCGTTTACTCCTTTTACTTTTTCATCAATAATGGATTTTATTTTTTCAGTTTGCAGTGCATTCTTTGAATCAATCAGTGTTTGAATTTTTTGCATTTCTTTTTTTATTCTTTCATTGAATTTTTTGTCAAATGCTTGGGCTGAATATGCTTCTATTTTTTTCTCCAATTCCTTTTGTGATTTTTTGATTTCCTCTATTTTTGCATTAACCGAGCTCACAAATCCTTTTTCCCAAATTTCTTGCACTTTTTTTCTTTCTTCCTGTTTTTCCCTTTCCTCTATGTCGTGCAATGTTTCGCCTTTTATTTCAACCACTTGCTTCATTGCTTCCTTTGCTTTTATTTCTGGTTTTGCACTGAGTTTTAAGTCTTCCTTTATTTCGCCTTTTGCTTCAGCTAGCATTTCTTTTGCTTCTTTTTCACTTAAGCCAACATCGCGCAGGTTTTGGATTATTTCGCTTTCGCTCAGGTTTAAATCCAAAAGCTTGCGGATTGATTCCAGTATTACTGCCTTTTTATCCATTTCAAATCAAATAATAGTCTAAGGATTTATAAAAAGATAACTGTTTGCATTTGCCAGCCAAAAAACTGTCCAAAGAGGGAGTTTTGGGAGTCAAGGTATTGAAATTATTTATTAAAAACCTGTTTATGTCGAAACCTTTAGATTGCGACATTAAGCAGGAGATGATTAAGTCAATAGAAGCACTATCGATTAAAAAAATTTCAAAACAATTGGCAATACAATTAAAATTCTTATTGGCAGGATTTAATCTTAAGGCAGGCATTAGTTGTGTAATGCGAAAAAATCAAAACCATTACAAGCGCTTTTGTTGCAAGCACCTGCCAAGCCATTTGCAGAGTTAATAAAACCATTTAAAGCACACAGAGTGGGCCGGTGGTGTAGTTCGGTAACACGCGTCCTTGGCATGGACGAGACCCCGAGTTCAAATCTCGGCCGGTCCACTTACTCTTTCTCCAAGAAAAAGGTTTCGAGCAATTTTTTAATTGTTCTTTTTTCAATTGCTTCAAAAATTAGTTCAGGCATTCAGTTACAAATTCAAATTGAAATGAGTATTATGTTGTCACCGCGTAGCATTATTTTTCCGTATTTTGTCTTTGCTTCGTTTTCCACAAGTTCTTCCGCTTCTTCCAGCACCAAGTTCAAGTGAACATCAAATGCTTTGAGTGTGCCGCGTATTCCGCGGTTGTCTTTCAGTTTCACCAGCACTTGCTTGCCCACTGCATTGTTCAAGTCATCAAATGGTCTTTTTGTCATTTTTTATTCGCCTCCGTGCTCTTTTTTTCGGGTTTCTTTTTGAAAATGCTTAAAAGTTTTGCAAGGAATCCCTGTCTTTTGACTTCATCAAATTTGACCTCCTGGCCGCTGAGTTTTGCTGCTGTTAACTGGAATGCTTTGCCGGCAGGAGAATTGGGTTTTCTTAAAATTATTGGTTTTGAATCCTTCAAAATGAATGTTTTTCTCACTTCCGGGTCATAAGGAATTACTCCATAACAGGGCAATTCCAGCATTTTCATTATTTCGTCCTTTGCTAACTCGCCTTTTTCTCCCCGCATCATGTTTATTATTACTCCGAATGGCTTTGACATGAGTCTTTCGGCAACCATTTTTGTTTTAAGCGCATCAGCCAGGCTCGGCGAGTTAGGCAGTGTTACGAGCAATACTTGCTTGCTTGAACCAAGCGATGACATAACGTTTCTTTCAATTCCTGCAGGGGCGTCAAGCAATACAAAATCATAATTGTCTTCAACTGCTTCAATAACGCCTTTGAGTCTTTGCGAGTCAGCGCTCCTATAGCTTTCCAGGCTTAAACCGCTTGGAATGAAGTCAACTCCTTTTGGACCGGAATAAATTGCATCCTCTACAGAGGCTTCTCCTATTAGCACTTCGTGCAATGTTATGGGAGAGTTTTGCATTTGCAATAATAATGAAAGATTAGCCATTGCAATGTCCGCATCAACCATTAAAACTCTTTGCCCTGACATTGCAAGCGCAATTCCAACGTTTGCGGTTATTGTGGTTTTTCCCACTCCGCCTTTTCCAGAGGCAATTGTAATACTTCTGCCCATTTTTTTTGCTCCATTGAATTCTTTTATAGAATTAAGGCATAATTTTTTTTAAACCCGCTGTTGTGCTTTTTTTTGCCTATCTTTCTTCAACTCCAAATATTCCGGCTCTTTTGAATATGTCAAAGCGTGTTTTTTCCTCTGCTTTACTTCCTTCAAGTGCTTGTTTTGCATAATGCTCTGAGTACTTTGAAGGAATTGCCCTTGAAACCTTTTTAATATCCATTGGCTCTTTTAATAGAATTTTTTCCTGAAACGCAGTAATGAGGTCAATTTGTTGGCTTGTTAGTGCAACAATATCAATTATTCCCTTTTTTGCAAGCAAGCAATTGAATGCTCTTTCAATTGCATTCGCTCCAAGCAATTCCTTGTCTTTGTTGATGTAGTCATAAAAAGCGCCGATTATTGTGCCCTGCTTGAACAATATTACTCCTTCCTCTATGCCAGCATAGCCTTTTATTGTGCAGATCAAATAGCCAGTGAAGTTTGATTTTATTAAGGCAATTATTTTGCTTTCGGCTTTTATGTCCTCTGTTTTGAGTCCTTCTTCAAGTTTTTGTCCAGCCGGCAAATCCATTCAAATCAACGCTATAATTTAACTAATAAGTTATTTAAAAGCATTTATTTTAATTATTTCTTAAAAGCGCTATTTCTTATAGCGGTTTTTTTTTGGCTTATGTTCAAGAGGTGGGTTTAATGGAAAAAACATTCAAAAAAGTATCTCAGTTAAAAGAAGGAAGCTATATCCTTATTGATGGAATTCCCTCACGGGTTAAAGGAATTGAAAAAAGCAAGGCCGGAAGACACGGTTCAACAAAAGCGCGAATTACCGCTTTTGGATTGTTTGATGACCAAAAACGCCAATTGCTAAAGCCAACGTCCGCAGAAGTGGAAGTGCCAATAATAAAACGCGGCAACGCCCAAGTTGTTGCAGTAATGGGTGGCATAGTGCAATTAATGGATTTAAAAAGCTATGAATGCTTTAATGTTCAAAAGCCAAAGGACTTGGGAGGGCTAAAAGGCGGTGTTGAACTGGAATACATTAAATACGGAGACAATGCACGCATTCTGAAAAAAAGGCAAACAGAATGAGCGGGTTGTTAAATGCAGCTTGAATTCAAGGATTACACGCAAAAGCCCTGCAAGGGCTCTGCGGCAATTGAATTCATTCCAAAGAAAAACAAACGCATTGACTTGGAAAGAACATTCGCTGTACTAATGGATTGCAGTGAAATAAGCATTGAAGCCCAAATGCCGAGAATGCTTTTATTGAAGTGTAATTCCTGCACTGTGAGTTTTTTTGGCAGTGGAAAAGTCTTGGTGCGGAACGCCAAAAACGACAAACAGGCAAAGACAGCCATTAAAACACTCCTAAAATGCATTGCAAAGGTTTAAATTGATTTATTGCTTTTTTCTTTCAATGTGTTTTGGAGGTGCAATGAATGCCAGTACGAGAAATAACAAGAATTGACCCCATTCAGTATGGGAAGGTAATGGCAGTCATAACAGCAATTGTTTTATTCATTGAAGGAATTATTTTAACAATTTTGTTTGGCTTTTTGGGCGCTGTTGCTGGAATTGGAGCCAATGCCGGAATGAATGCAGGTATGGGGGTTGCTGGTGGTCTCATAATGACTGTACTGTTAACAATATGCGGTTTAATCTTTGGCTTTATTTTTGGAGCTCTTGGCGCTTGGCTTTACAACTTTGTTGCAGGAAAAATTGGCGGAATAAAAATAGAACTCAAATAATGCTTTTTTTTCTTTTTTTACTTTTTTTGCCTTTTGCAAAGGTTTAAATATATGCAATACTTATTATTTACAAATTATGCTTTCAATAAAAGGAGGTGAAAGCTGATGGTGGACATAGTTGGAGGAATAAAAAAGCCATTCTCTGACATAAAAACATTGATTATCAGCACAATCATTGGAGCAATTCCAATAGTAAACTTTTTATTGTTTGGTTATGCTCTTAAAACAGCACAGAACACAATAAAAGGCGACAACAAATTGCAGTCTTGGAGTGGATTCGTTGACATTATAGTAAAAACCATAGTTGGCTTCATTGTTGAAATAATTTATTTCATTCCAGCGCTCATAATAATGTTAATTGGAGGCGCAGGGCTTTTAATGCAGCTCTTTTCAGTAGCAGCAGGTGGACAAATTGATTACAATACATTAATGCAGGTCCTGTTTACAGGTGGCACTATAATGCTCATTGGAGCAATAGTTGCGTTTTTAACAGCCTTAATAATTCCAATGGCTTTAATGTTTTATGTCGGAGAAGGAAGCTTTGGAGCAGCATTCAGTGTTGGCAAAGTGATAAAGAAATGCTTAAGCGGAGCTTACATTATTGCATTGATTATGGCAGTTATTTGGGCCATTGTTCTAGGAATTGTTACATTCATTTTGGGCTATGTGTTCAGTTTGATTCCAGTGATTAATCTCATATTAATATTCTTGCTAGGTGGTTTCATTGCATATGCATTCAGTGTTCCAGTTTACACTTGGTTTGCTCAAGCTTACGCTGAAACAAAGTAAAGCAATCACCTCCTTTCCTTTTTCTTTTTTTATTTTGTTATACTTAGTTGGCGGCATGCTTTGCAATCAGCAAAGGTTTAAATACTACGTTTATGTTATTGTATTGCTGAATGTGTTAAATGGAGGCGGTTGAATGAGCAGGTTTGGCGATGGCATTAAAAAGCCATTCATGGATTCAAAAACCCTTGCAATTGGTTCAATAATTGGAGCAATTCCAATAGTGGGAATCCTTTTAATGGGTTATTTTGTTAAATCCCTTGAAAGCGAGTTAAAGGGCGGAAAAGTGGTTAAGTGGCAGTCTTTTCCGGAACTCATAATTGAATCAATTCTTGGAACAATAATTGCATTTATTTATTCCATTCCCGCGGGAGTGGTTTTATTCCTTGCTGTTAGTAGTCTTCCAGTTGGCTCTGACTATTTTGAGTCATTTTATTTGGCGCTGGCAAGCGGTAACATTTTGTACTATGCTGGCTTAATATTGGCAATAATTACTGCACTCGTAATTCCAATGGCTTTAACCAATTTTGCAAAAGAGGGAAAATTCAATGCAGCTTTTGATTTCAAAAAAGTGTTCCGAAAAGGTCTTTCAGGGCAAGGAATAATTGCTTTTTTGTTGAGCATTATTGCAACAATAGTGCTTGGTTCAATAGTGCTTGTAGTGCTCTTGACTCTTTTGACCTTTTTGGGAACAGTGCCATTGCTTGCTCTTGTTTTAGTGCTTTTAGCTTCAGGTTTTATTAACTTTGCTCTTGCAAGCGCAATGCCAACCTGGTATGTCACAGCATTTAAAGAGGCAAAGTGAGCGTTTCACTTTCCTCTTTTTTCTTATTGCTTTTTATTCGCTTCACTGCTTTAGCTTTATGGAAGGGAATTGAATGAAGTCACTCAGCCTTGGAAAACTTTTGGGAATAAAGGTTGAATTGCATTGGAGTTTTTTGCTTATTGCTGGATTGATGATTGCATCACTTGCCTTGTTCCAGCCACAAGCCCTGCTTCCAATAATTGTTTTTTTCTCTCTTTTGTTTTTAACCGTTTTTTTGCATGAATTGACTCACAGCGTTGTTTCCTTGCAACGCGGTTTTCGGGTGAAAAAAATAGTCTTGCTGCCGATTGGCGGGGTTGCTTTGAGTGAAAAATTGCCCGAAAAGCCATTGGATGAATTCCTAATAGCTGCAAGTGGTCCAATTTTCAATTTTGCTGTTGCTTTAGTGTTATTATTTCTTGTTTCTTTTTTTCCATTGCCTTTTCCAGAAAACAGTTTTTTTCAGTTATTCAAAAGCTTTATTTTGGGGTCAGCGCTTTTTGAGCAGGCATTGTTGAAATACCCGCTTTTTGCGTTGTTTTGGATTAACTTGATTCTTGGCTCTTTTAATTTGTTTCTGCCAGCGCTTCCATTGGACGGTGGCAGAGTGCTGCGTTCAATTCTTGGAACAAAGCTGGGCTACATGAAAGCAACATCCATTGTTTCAAGGACTAGCACTTTTGTTGCATTACTTTTGTTTCTTTCAGTGTTTTTTTTGGGAATTCTGGCGCCAATAATTGGGTTAATTATTTTGTTTGGTTCAAAAGAAGAAGAGCGCTTGGTTAAATTAAAGTATTTTTTTTCAGGCATTCGTGTTTCAGAGGCAATTGAAAAAAAACCACTTGTGTTAAAGGGAAGCACGCCATTAAAGACTGCCTTGAAGGAAATGCTTCAAAGAAAAAAAACAATTGCATTGGTCAAGTTAAGGAAAGAATACGGTGTTCTTTCAGCAGCGCAATTTATTGAACAACGGGAGAAATTAAGCGAGCCGGTTTCAAAGATTGCAGTAAAAACCGAGCCAGTGAATTACAATGAAAGCGTTTCCTCAGTGCTCGAAAGAATACTTTCAGGCAATTCTGTTTTCATTCCAGTGTTGAAAAAAGGAAAACTTGCAGGCGCAATAAATTCCGAAAAACTTGAAAAATTCCTCCAACTCAAAAGACTTGAAAAAATGCTATAACACAGCATTTTTTAAAACAGCATTGCATTAATTATTTTACTGCAAATGCCGAGGTGGCGGAGCCCGGTTTAACGCGCCAGCCTCGAGCTGCCCTTTCTTTTCTTTAAAAAAGAAAAGAAAGTGCAAGTTGCCCAAAGAAAAGAAAAAGTTTTGGAGTTGTTCAAAGAAAAAAAGTTTTTGGAGTTGCTTAAAGAAAAGAAATTGCAAGCTGTCCGAAAAGGTTCCATGTTATTTAACGGGCACGGGAGAGCTGGTGTGCTTTTAGCACGCGTGGGTTCGAATCCCACCCTCGGCGTTTACCTATTAAATAAGTTGATAGCAGATGTTGTAAAATGCGTTCACATGATTACAAAAAGTTCGTAAAAGAATATTCTAACCTTAGTATTGGAGGTACTTGAAAGTATTAATTAGAATTGCTGTTTACATTGCTCTAAGCCTTTTAATGCGTTCTTTGATTGGCGGATGCGTGGAGAATAAATTATTAAGGAATGATTTATGCTCATGCAAGGGATTTATTATGTATAAGTGGGCGGTTGCTTTGTTTGCTACTTCCAATGGCTCTTTGTCCGCTGCAAGTTTTTCCAGTGCAGATGCTAATCCTTCAGGATACCTTGTAAGCAATGCGCCATTTGCATCAGCTAAAAATTCACGTTTTCTTGAAAGAGCTAATTTCATTAGCGTTGCAATAATTGGTGCAAGCAATGCTAATGCCAATGCCAGTCCAATAATGAGCACATTTCCACTTCCCCGACTGTTTCTGCTTCTTCCACCCCATATGAACGTGCGGAACATAAAATCACTCATTAATGCAACAAGTCCCACTAGTACGGTTACAAGCATCATAAAGCGAATGTCATAGTTTTTTATGTGAGACATTTCATGGGCTATTACTCCCTCTAATTCAACGCGGTTCATTTTTTTCAACAAGCCAGTAGTAACACATATTATTGCATGCTCTGGATCGCGGCCAGTGGCAAATGCATTAGGCGCATTATCTTCAATGACATAACATTTTGGTTTTGGAATCCCTGCAGCTATTGCTAGACCTTCAACTGTATAATGCAAATGTGGAAATTCTTCTTTTGTAGCAGGTCTGGCATGGCTTATTTTGAGAACAATTTTGTCAGAATTATAATAAGCGCTCCAAACCGAAATTATTGCAATAATGAAAGCAATCACTGTTCCCCAGTAACCAATTCCCAAAAAATAGCCAAACACTGTGCCGATAAATAAAATGAACAAAATAAAAAAGAAGAAGAGAATGTAAGAATTTCTCTTGTTTTTAGCTATCTCTTCATAAATCATTGGCACCACTTTTAATGCTCAAAAGCACTGTTCATTCAAAGCTAACCTTTGGAACACTTCTCTCTGATTCCTCTACTTCAAAGTATTCGAATTCCTTTTTGAATTTGAACAATGATGCAACAATGTTTGTTGGAAAGCTTTCAAGTGCAACATCGTATGCCATAACCGAATCGTTGTAGAATTGTCTTGCATAAGCTATTTTTGATTCAATGCCTGCAAGTTCTTCCTGAAGCATTAAAAAATTCTTGCTTGCCTTGAGGTCAGGGTAATTCTCTGCTACTGCAAACAATGATTTTAATGCTCCTGTTAGCATGTTTGTTGCCTTTGCTTTTTCCGCAACACTTCCAGCGTTCAGGAACGCGGTCCTTGCCTTTGTTACCTGTTGGAAAACTGTTTTTTCATGCTTTGCATAACCTTTAACAGTTTCAATTAAGTTTGGCACTAAATCAGCTCTTTTCTTTAACTGCACGTCAATTTGGTGCCACGCGTTTTTAACACGGTTCTTTTTTGCAACCAATACATTGTATAACCCAAAAAAAGCAAGCACTATTATGACTATTACTATTAGCAAGCCAATTCCTGCAATTAAAAGAATATCAAACAACAAAACCACCTCGTGAATTCATTTAAATTAATACTCAACTCTATTTATTTTTTTCTATTCGGTTTGGATTTTTTGGAATAGTATTTTTCCCTTTTCAACTGCTTCTCCGCCTTTGAGTAATCCAAACTTGCAGTTTTCAATTTTTCCTTTTTCTGCGCCTATTTGTTTGAGTATTTTTTCCGCTGTTTGCGGCAAAAATGGTTGCAATAGTAATCCAATGACGCGTAGGGCTTCAGAAAGAGAGTAAAGAACATTTTCCAGTTTTTCTCCGGAAAGCATCCATGGTTTTTTTTCATTAATGAATTGATTGCATGATTTTGCAAAGCCCATTATTTTTCCCAAAGCCAAATGCAATTCAAATTCCTGCATGTGCTTTTTTATTTTTTCCAATTCGAGTTTTGCTGCAAGCCCTGAATCCATTTTTCCACTTGGAATTTTTCCATTACAATACCTTTCAATCATTGAAAGAGTCCTGTTTAACAAATTACCCAATTCATTTGCCAGTTCATCATTGTTTCTTTTAATGAGTGCTTCTTCTGAAAAAAACCCGTCTTCTCCAAAGGGAATTTCTCTCAATAAAAAATAACGAACTGCATCAATGTTGTATTTTTCAGCCAATTCCAATGGGTCAATCACTGTTCCTTTTGATTTGCTCATTTTTTCGCCACTGGAAGTGTTAATAAAGCCGTGCACTAAAACAGTTTTTGGAAGTTCAATGCCAGCAGCCATTAAAATGCTCCACCAAATAACAGTGTGATGCCATAAAATGTCCTTTCCAATCAAGTGAACATCAGCTGGCCAAAATTTTTTAAAATTCTCTCCATTGGGGTAATCAACACCGCTCACATAATTGATTAATGCATCCATCCACACATACTGAACATGCTTTTTATTTATTGGCACTGGCACGCCCCAGTTAAAAGAAGAACGCGAAACACTTAAGTCACGTAGTTCTTCCCTCAACCTGTTTTTTATTTCAGTGCGCTTTCCCTTTGGATAAATGCTTTTTTCGTTTTTTTCCAAGTAATCAATTAATTTTTGCTTGTATTTTCCCATTTTAAAAAAATAGGATTCTTCGCTTAACTGTTCACATTCTTTTCCGTGAATTGGACATTTTCCATCCTTTAAGTCTTTCTCCAAATAAAATGTTTCACAATCAGTGCAGTAAAGACCAGAGTATTTTCCTAAATAAATTTCTCCCTTTTCATAAATTTTTTTAAAAATGTTTTGTGCAACCCTTATGTGTTGTTCTTCTGTTGTCCTAATAAAGCGGTCATTGCTAATATTCCATTTAAGGCAGAGTTCACGGAATTTTTCAGATTGCTTATTCACAAATTCTTGCGGTGAAAGACCGTTTTTTTTTGCTGCTTTCATTATTTTTTGGCCGTGTTCGTCTGTGCCGGTTAAAAAAAACACTTCTTCTCCAAGAAAACGATGCCATCTGGCCATAACATCAGCACAAAGCTTTTCATAAGCATGCCCCAAATGTGGTTCTCCTGAAGGATAATCGATTGCAGTTGTAATATAAAACTTCATGAGCTATGGCCTCCTTTTCTCATTTTATCCTGCTTGTTCTAATCCGCATACTTCATGTTTCCTGCTATTAATTCATTAAATAACTTAAGAGCGAAGTTTTATAATTGATAGCATTCAGGGTTTCTATTGTTCTTGCCATTCTTGGCTGTATTTTTATTCCAAAATCATTTCTTTTATGCTTTTTGCTTTCCTTTTTTTGCACTTATTTTTATGCTCTCAATCCGTGTTCTTTTTCTAATTCCTTGATTCGCTTTCGCACTTCTTTTTCATAACCCCGTCTGATAGCCAAACGCATGCTCCTTTGTATACTCTTCATATCCTTATAGTACTCTTTTCGTGTCTCTGCAAGCATTCCTTGCAGGATTTGAAGGTATTGTTTTGCCGGCGCAAGACTTGCCAGTGCAATGCGAGCGAATTTCCCAAATTCAAGGTTGTCCACAGCTTCAGATGGTAAAACATATTCTTCTCCTGCCTCTACAGCTTTTTTCACTCTCCTGATTTCACTCCTCAGGGCTCTCATGGTCTCCAAGTATCGAGGGTCACGGTAGTTGAGACCGTAAAATATATTTTTTGCTTCCATTTCAATTCTGAACCTTTTCCACTCCTCTGGATCGTATTTGAAATCTTTGAATTCTTTCCCTTGAGCTTCAGTCATTGCTTTAAAGAATCTCTTGGTTTTTTTTATTTCATCTTCTATTGGAAGCTTTCTATATCTGCGGGTGCCAATGCGAATCCAAGGTGGCTTGCGCTTTTTTCTCTGTTTCTTTCTTTTAGTGGGTTTTGCGGGCATGAAATAGATAAGAACTGGAAATATTTAATTGTTTGCCAAGAACGAAGCAATTATGTAGCATTATGTTTGGATTGCTACTTTATAGCATTCAAGAGATTTGATTCCATAACTCCATAGGAATATAACACATTTCCACTTATTTCTTTCTGGAATTTTTTTAACTCCCAACACAATCGCTCTCAACACTGTTTAGGGGAAACACACCCTAAAAGCGCTTAAAAACATAAAAAAAGCATAGTTTAGTGAGAGCATGGTTGTGGTTGAAAAATCCGATTTTGAAGCAGACAAAAGCCCATTTGTCAGCAAATTCCAGCGTTTTTTTGAATCCGTGTATAAAAAGGAAATAGAAAAACTGGCAGAATCCTATCCCGAAAAACGCTCCTTGTTAGTGGATTTCTCTGAATTGGAAAAATTTGACTTCAAACTAGCTGATGCCCTGCTTGAAAACCCAGATGAATTGCTTTCAGCTGCAGAATTTGCCGTGGAAGGAATGGATGTTCCAACACTGGAAGAAGAACGCTTTAAACCACATGTTCGCTTTTTTAATTTGCCTGAAGACCGCAAAATTCTCCTCAGAAACATTGGCTCAAAGCACTTGGGAAAACTCATAACAATAGAGGGCATAATTAAACAAATAACCGATGTTTTGCCGCAATTAAAAATGGCAACATTTCGCTGCAATCGCTGTGGCAACATTTACAGAGTGCTCCAAAGCTCAAAGCAATTAAAACAACCGGATTTTTGTTCCTGCCATCACAGGGATTTCACTCTTTTAACCGAGGACTCTGACTTCATTGACTTTCAAAAAATCCAATTGCAAGAACCATTAGAGGCACTAAAAGGCAATGAACAACCAACAACAATTGATGTTTACATTAATGATGATTTGGTAAACCAGGTTTCAGTGGGAGACAAAATAGAGCTCTCGGGAATACTGCGCTTAAGGCCAACAAAAAACCAAAGCCTCGTATTTGGAAGATTCCTTGAATGCAATTTTTTAGAGGAAACCGCACGTGGCTTTGAAGAAGTTGAAATAACAAAAGAAGAAGAACAACAAATAAGAGAACTCGCAAAAGACCCTGCAATTTATGAAAAACTAATTGGAAGCGTTGCGCCGGCAATTTATGGACACGAAATAGTGAAGGAAGCAATAATCCTCCAATTATTCGGCGGAGTTAAAAAAATCCTTCCAGGAAACCAATCCATTAGGGGAAACATTCACGTTCTATTAGTGGGAGACCCAGGTGTTGCAAAATCACAATTATTGCAGGCAGCCAATTCCATTGCTCCAAAAAGCATTTATGTTGGTGGAAAAACCACTACAGGTGTTGGCTTGACAGCAACAGCTGTAAAAGATGAATTCGGTGAAGGTGGTTGGACACTTAAAGCAGGCGCACTTGTTTTGGCTTCAGGTGGAACAACAATGGCAGATGAATTGGACAAAATGAATGCAGAAGACCGCACTGCATTGCATGAATGCATGGAACAAGGAACCATTAGCGTGGCAAAAGCAGGAATAATAACTCGTTTTAAAACAGACACAAGCATTCTGGCAGCAGCAAATCCAAAGCTTTCGCGCTTTGATCCATACACTCCATTCATTGAACAAGTTGACTTGCCTCCAACACTTGTATCACGCTTTGATTTGTTTTTCATGATAAGGGATGTATTGGATAGAACCAGAGATTCAGAGATTGCCTCGCATATATTGAGAACACACCAGGCTGGAGCAAAATTATTCAAGGCACGCCTTAAAGGAGAAAAACTCAAAAAAAGTGAACTTGAAGCAATAAATGAATTGGTTGCACCAGCAATAGAGCCAGAATTATTACGAAAATATATTGCTTTTGCTCGCCAAAACGTTTTTCCAACTCTTTCAAAGGAAGCAATTGAAATAATTTCCGATTTTTATGTTGGATTGCGTGAACGCGGAAAAGAAGAAGGCACTTACACTGCAACGCACAGACAACTTGAAGGACTTGTCAGGTTAAGTGAAGCCTCTGCAAGGGTTCGCTTAAGCGACATTGTTGAAGAACAGGACGCTGAACGCGCTGTGCGTTTGGTGAGATCCTCACTCAAGGATGTTGTAACCGATCCTGAAACAGGCAAAATTGACTTTGATATGGTTTTAACCGGAAAAACCCATACAAAAATAGAGGGAATGCGCACCATTTTAAGAATTGTGAAAGAAAAAGCCCAGGTAAGCGACAGGGTTACAGTGGAAGAAGTATTGGAAGAAGCAAAAACATTCAATATTGAAAGAGAAAAAGCAAACGATTACATTAATGAATTAGTGAAAAAAGGCGATCTTTACAGGCCAAGGCACGGTCTATTAATGCCAGCTGAAGTAAAATAGTCAAACAAGGGCTTTTTGGACAACCACTTCAATGTTGCTGTAATATCCTTGTTCTTTTATTCTTTGCTCTCCAATGTTTTTTATTGCTGTTTTAAGCGCTGAATCTGCATCAATGTCTTCTCCCCCAATAATGATTACTATTTTCCACACTGGCGGAGAAACACTTGTATCAAGCTTGGGTGGCTTTATTTCATCAATGAAGTAAAACTTGTCCTGTGAGGCCAAAAGGGTAAGCGTTGATTCCTTTAATTCAATCATTGCGCCAGTTGAAGAACTAATGTTTGGAACATTTAAGAGAATGGACCAAAGTATTACAAGAATAAAGCTAACCACTACAATTAATTCAAAGGAAGTCTGTGCTTTTTTATATTCTTCTGACATTTACGACACCGCTTGAATCCTTTCTTATTTCCACAAGTGCTTTTGGGGACTCGCTTCCATCCAATGGATCTGGAAAATTAGCGCAGTCAAGGGAAATTCCATCAAGCAATTGAATTTCGCCAACGCATTTTGATTTGTTGCTTCCAGCGAGTTTTTCACAATAAGCATCACTTGTGGGAGAACCCACTTCAACAAGTGTTCCAAGGTTTACTTCAAATTTTATTTTTTTGTTTGAAGCATCGCACCTTATTGTGCTGTTCCTGTCAATAAAGAGCCACACTTGTTTTTTGCTTTCCCCGCTTATGAGGTAAACTTCGTTTATTGATTCCGCTAAATTCATTGCAGCGAGCTTTGTTTGTCCAACCGAACTAACAGCTTTTGCGGATTCAGAAACACGAATTACGCTTGGCTGGATTATTATTTGAATGTAAATAAGCATTATTACAAAAACCAAAAGGAACTCAATTGAAGTCTGTCCTTTTTTATTCAAAGAACCAAATTCCATAAAATATCACCAACAAGGTTGAGTGCAATGTATGCAATGAGAATCGCCGGCACCATTGGTGCTGACTCTTTAACATAAAGCCAGTTTTTCAGTTTTCCCTCCCTTACAAGCCTTTTAAGTTTTTTTATTTCCTCCGCTGTCAAACCGCGCGCTTTCCGTGAACTAATTATTTCTGTGTTGCATGGCTGGAGTTCTTTGCTTAATTCACTTAATCTATAATGTTTTATGTAATTAATAATTCTTTTCATGGTCAATGGTTCTTTTCTGAGAGCCTTTCCTTTTTCCATTACAATGGTTTCAGCTGGAATCATTCCCTCTTTTAGTTCTTGCACTTTCTTTTTTGTTTTAAGCGCTTCCCTGCTCAATGACATCACTGAAAACATATTCCACAAAAAAACAAGCGAAGCATACAATAAAATGAATTCGCTCAAAGCATTCAATGGTGAATTAATAAGAGCAAAAATAAAAACAATGCATGAAATAAGCAATTTGAGTTTTTTCCACTTAACAAGGCTCACTGCACCAATCAATACAATTATTAAAATCCAGTGGAATTCAATTTGGAAAAGTAATGCATTCAATCCCACTGCAAGCAAACTAACTGAAATTGTTTTAAATCCAAGGCTTTTTTTTATTGCTTCAAAAAGCCTTTTTTTGAGTTCTTTTCTTGAAAGTATTTTTTTAAACGACAAAAGCAATGCCACTGGCAGCATTGCAAAAAGAGAAAAAACAAACAAAGTAATTGGAAACACTGGCACATTTAATGGCAAAAATACAGCTGGAATTTTTGGCAGCAATGCTCTTGCAATGAATGGATTCACTGGATTTAATGCACCAATTGCAGTCAGCAATTTTACATCCCCTCCAGCCCAGACTCCAAGTTTGTAAAGCAGAAATCCAGTGAAAAAACCCAGTGTAGCACCACTAATTGAAAGAATTAAGGGCCAAAGGCTTGAAGTTAAAAAAGAATAACTCCCATAAGCCACCAAGCCAATGCCAAGCATTGAAAAATTAAGCTTGTTTGGAACAATCCTGTTCTTAAAATCAGTAAAAGTGGCAATTAAGAGGCCTGTTGTGGTCAATAAAAATACGAAAAGCGAAAAAAACATTTTCAACCAACAAGCCTTATTTTATCAGTGAGCCAATAAAGTCATCCCTGAACTGCAGTAATTCTCCTTGGAATTTTTGCGCTATTCCCTCAACTGTTGTAACAAGTGCTGCAACAACCATTGCAAGGCCAATGACAAATGTAAGCATTATAAGGTAATCGAATGAAACTTGAGCGCGTTCTTCCATTTTTTCACCGTTTTTAGGCTTTAACTCCAACATTCAAGTATTTTTCTAATGCTTTCCGGTGCAGATTTAAGGACTATTTCTCCTTCTTTGCCGCTTACTATGTTGTCCACAATTCTCAGCAAAGCCAAACTAACAAAACTGATTGAAACAATGAATGAGAGAAGGATAAGGTAGTCAAATGAAACCTGTGCTTTTTCGTTCATAGCCTTATCCTCACAAAAATTTAAAACCAAAACACGTTTTTGGTTTTAGCTTACAGTGTAAGTGGTGCTGTCAACATCACAGGTATTGGTAGTGTTATCCCAAGCGCAGCTCGCTGAAACAGTGGCGTTTCCTGCTTTCTTTGTTGGACTAAGGCTAGTGCATTCCGTTTGGCTTGTTTGCTGTGCGCACATGAGCCTTATTTCCTTTTTAGCGGTTTCCACTTGCTGGCTGTTTATTGTTGTGAACAATACAACCATTACCACTGCTGCAATTCCAACAGCTGCACCTATTAAAAGCAAGTATTCAAGTGCACCTTGTCCCTTTTCCATTATTTCCATCCTCCTTTTATTTGTTTATTTTTTCCACAGCGCTTTCAATTTGTGGTTGCTGTCCTTTTGGAATTCCCTTTAAGTATAATCCTACAGCAGTTGCTGCTGCAACTGCACCACCTAAAATTATTAAGTATTCTGTTGCTGTTTGAGCTTTTTCTTCTTTTAGCATTTTTCACCCTCCAAAAAATCCTTGCGACACAATAAATGTAACAATATAAACAATGTATGCTAAAAATAAAAGCACGGGGATATATATAATGCTTTTGGTTATATTTCCCTCTCTTATAAGCGAAATCATTGCACCTGAAGCAGTTGCCTCTATTACAAGGTATGCTTTCAGGAGAGTTACAATGTATTCAGCTCTACCCAGTGTTTCAGCAAATTCGCTTGCTGTGAGTATAACGCTTCCAGAGGTTTTTATGAGAAACATTATTACTGTTGAAACAAGCCCGAGAATGAACGGTGCAACTATGCCACCAGCGCCGACCATAAAAAGCACTTGCATTACAGTTGAACTTTTTCTTTCCTGCATTATTCTATGGCTTGCCCTGACATCATCGGCTATTTCATCCAATATATCTGCAAGGCTGGCTCCTGCAGCAATTGAGTCAAGAATGATATTGACTGATCTTTTGACTATTCTGCTTTTTATGTTTTTAGCGAATGCCCGCATTGAGTTTTCAAGGTTTTCTCCCTCTTCCAGTCTCCTCAGCACTGAATTCATTTCCGTTGTGAGTTCTCCGTACTGGGAAGTGCTGACGCCGCGCAATGCATATTCAAATGTTCCGCCTGCTTTTAAAGTGTCAGACATTTGTTTGAATGCATCAGGCAATACTGCTTCTATTGAGCTTATTCTCCTTGTTGCCTTTAAATAAGGATATCCAATCATTGCATCAGCAATTACAAGTAATGCAATGAATGGTTGTATTGGAGCGTAAGGAAGTATTCCAATGAACTGCAATGCAAAAAGAATAATAAAGGCAGCAACCGCTAAACCAATTGAAAGCACAACCCAAAAGACTGGCTTGAATTTGAATCTTATTTCACGGAGGTATTCTTTGTAGGTTTCCCATGCTTCGCTTATAATTCCCATTTTTTATCACTCACACATGTGGTTGCATTATTTTTATGAAGTAAAAAACCCATAGAAGCATTGCAGGCATTACTACCAAAAAAATCAATGTCATCATTAATGGATCAATGCCAACACCGCCTCCACCAATACCGCCAGCTGAACCGGTTGCTTGTGCCAGTTTTATGCTTTCTCCTGAAAACATTGGAGTTATTGATATTCCGCCAAGTATTGCAATAAACACTGGAATAACTATTGCCATAAAAATAAATATTACTCCAATAAAATTCATTTTTTCACTGAATTCTTTTACGCGCATTCTTAGCTGAAAGGCAACATCGTTTGCTATTTCGTTCATTATTGAGGAAAGATTGCCTCCAGTTCTTAGTGCGCGAATAGTGTGCATTAATGCATTCCTCAATGCCTGTGATTGTGTTCTTAATGCCAAATGCCTTAATGCATCCCTTGTGTCTGTTCCTTCTTCGATTTCACTTATTGTTCGTGCAAATTCCTCGCTTAACACTCCATAGTCTGCACTGGCAACGGTTTGGATTGTCCTGTAAAGGCCTATTCCTGCACTTAACTGGGTTGCAATATGCCTTAAAGCAAACGGCAGTTCCCTGCTTATTTCTTTTCCTCTTTTTTGTGCTTTTTGCCTTGGAACTAAAAACATTAACACTACTGTGAAGAGAAATACAACAATTGTTAAAATGATTGAAAGCCAGAAAGGAATTCCTAAGAGAGCAGAAAAAACACCGAGCGATATTATAGTAATAAGCGCTGCAATTAGGGCAGTGATTGTTGTGAGAGCAATCCATTGCCTTGCAGAGTAATGCATGTTAGCAGAATACAAATTGAAATCCAGTTGTTTTGTTGCTGGCAGTTTTGAAATCAATCCAAACATTGGGTTTGTAATGCTTCCAAGAGCAAGGAAAAGGTTCCCAAGCTTTCTAACAGCCTTTGAATCAGCTTCCCTTAAATCCTCTATTTTTTGCACTTCTAGTGTTGTTTTGCCAGTGCCAGCAATTATGCCTCTTAGTTCGCCGAGTTTTCCTCCTTGTTCTGTGCCAAGCCCTATTTCTTGAGCTGAATATTTCTTTTTCATTGTGCTGACAATCTTTTCCACTTTTTCCATGTCTATTTTGTCTGTTTCTTCAATTGGCTGCATTGGTTTTTCCTCTTGTTTCTTTTTGAGAAAATCCATCGGCATTTTCACTCACTTCCTTCCGCAAGGAATTGTTTCATTTTTTCAGATGATTCCTCGATTGAGTGTATTCCTGCTTTGGAGAGTTCTTTAATGAATTGTTCTCTTTTCTTTAATTCAGCGTTTAATGCGGATTGGTTCATTCCGGAAAGCTTTGATAATTCCCTTAAATAATTGCTTGGCACACCGGTTTTTTCCATTGTGTCTTTCACGGGATTCCATTCATAAATGGTTTGGGTTTGAGCCTTTCCTTCAAGCACTCCTGTCACTTCCGATATTTCGGTAATTCTCCTGATTGTTCCCTTTTTTCTGTCATGCAGTCTGTGTTCTACGATTATGAAATCCAGGCCTGAAAGCATCATTTCCGGAACACTCATTGGAGGCGTGGTAATTCTAACAATTGCTTCTTGTGCTGAATTGGCGTGCACTGTTCCAAGAGAGCCATCGTGTCCTGTGTTCATTGCAGTAAAAAGCGAAAATGCTTCATCATGCCTTATTTCTCCCACAATTATTCTGTCAGGCCTCATTCTCAGGGAATTCTTTGTCAATATGTCAAGCGTAATTTCTCCCTTGTTTTCGAGCCCTGGTGGTTTTGCTTCAAATCTAATCCAATGCTTTAATGGCAAATTAAGCTCAGCAGTGTCCTCAATTGTTATAACGCGTTCAGTGTCTGGAATGAATGATGCGAGAACATTAAGAGTAGTTGTTTTTCCACTGCCAGTTCCACCAGCAATGAGAATGTTCGCTGGCTTTGTTTGAAGCCCTTCAACTGCAAGCCATAAAAATGCTGCTACTTCTGTGTTGATTGTACCCATGTTCACCATGTCAATTATTGAAAAGGGATCTTTTCGGAATTTTCTTATTGTAAGAGTTGAACCTGAAATTGAAGCAGGAGCAATTGTTGCATTCACTCTGCTTCCATCGCTTAACCTTGCGTCAAGCAATGGGTTTGACATGTCAACCCTTCTGCCAACCTCTCTTCCAATCCTGTTAATCAAGTCATTTATTTCGTTTTCATTAATGAATTCAATGTTTGTTTTCATCATTTCATAGTCTCTGTGAAAAACATACACTGGCTTTTTTGAACCAATAACCATTATTTCCTCCAGTTTATCATCTTTTACCAGTGGATCAATCAATCCATAGCCAACCATTTCTCTTATAACTGCTTCAGTGTAAAACTCCATTTTTCCCTTTGGAATCGCTATTTCGGATGAAGAACGCAGTATGTCCAAAATTTTTTGCTTATAAACAGCGCGCCTTTGTTGTGGGTCACGTATTTTATAAGGGGCAATAGTAATCAGCCTTGTTGCTGCTTCTTTTAAAATCCTAATAATTCTTTTTTCACTTATTGTTGGCCTCGGCACTGGCACAAAATAATAAAGCAGTCTTTGGCCGGGCACTTTGTAGATTTTAACATTTCCATATGATTCGACTTCAATTTTTTCCCTTGCTTTTTCAACCTCTTTTTCAACCTCGCTTTTTTCTGCAGGGGGTTTTTTTGCTTCAATTGATTCAGCAGAAGTGCTTGTTGTAGCAAAAGGTTTTTGTGTTTCACTGGCTTCCTGTTTTGTTTCAGTTAATGGTTGTTTTTCTTTTGGTCTTGTGGGTTCGCTTGGTTCTAATGTTGGTTGTTTGGGCATGAGGGTTTCTTCTGTTTTTTTCCTTTTCATAAAACCCAAGCCAAACCTTTTTTCTTCTTTTTTTTCCGGTTTTGCTTGCTCTTTTTCGAGTTCAGCGAGTCCTTCTTTTAGTTTTGCTCTTACCTCGCTTATTTTTTTTTCAATTTCGTCATTGCTTGGACCTTTTAGGGCAGTGGGCTCAGAAATGGTTTTTTTTATTGTTTTTTGAGATTGTGGCATTGGGGGAATTTCGTTCGCTGCACTCTTGATTGGTTGAGTTGCCTGCATTTTGTTCTTTTTCGCCTGCGAAATTAAGTCCTTTAAGTAATCAGCGGGCATTCTATCAACCTTATTAAAAGAGGTCTTTCCCCTATTTAAACCTTCCGCCAGCCATTTAAGTTTTTCAGTTTTCCCGCTTTTCAATTGAATTTTTTAGTCTTTCAATGAATGCTGAAACCTGAATGTTTTTTTCCATTTTTCCAAAGCGGTCTCTTACAGTAATACTGTTTTGTTTTTCTTCTTCATCTCCCACTACAACAATGAATGGAATCTTTTGCTTTGCAGCTTCTCTTACTTTTTTTCCAACGCTTTCTTTTCTGTCATCCAATTCAATGCGTATTCCTTGCTTTGCCATTTTTTTTCCTATTTTTTTTGCATACTCCAAGTGTCTGTCAGCCACATTGAGAATTTTTACTTGCACTGGACTTAACCATAAAGGAAACGCGCCACCGTAATGTTCTATTAGTATTCCAATAAATCTTTCAAAAGAACCCAGTATTGCCCTGTGAACCATTACCGGGCGTTCTTTTTTGTCTTCCTTTGAAATATAATACAAGTCAAATTTTTCAGGCATTGAAAAATCAACTTGAATGGTTGCACACTGCCATTCCCTTTCCAGCGAATCCATTATATGGAAATCAATTTTTGGTCCATAAAATGCGCCCTCCCCTTCATTAACCACGTATTCTAATTTTAAGTCTTCTAATGCATTTCTTAACGCTTGAGTGGCGTGCTCCCACACTTCTTCGCTGCCCATTGCTTTTTCTGGTTTGGTGCTTAACTCAATTTTGAATTCATTGAAGCCGAATTTTTTATACAATCGCATTGTTAGTTCTATTACTTCAATTATTTGCTCTTTTAATTGTTCTTCAGTGCAATAAATATGGGCATCATCTTGTGTGAATTTTCTCACTCTGAACAAGCCCATTAAAACACCGCTTTTCTCATGCCTGTGAACTGTTCCAAGTTCAGCCATTTTGATTGGCAAATCCCTGTACGAGTGCCTTTTTTCTTTAAAGATCAATATGCCGCCAGGGCAATTCATTGGCTTTACTGCAAAGTCAACACCGTCAATTTCAACAAAGTACATGTGTTCTCGGTAGTGATCCCAGTGCCCTGATTTTTCCCATAATTCTTTTTTCAAAATCATTGGCGTTTGCACTATTTCATAGCCAAGTTTTCTGTGCTCTTCTTCCCAGAGTTTTTCTATTTCTCTCCAAATAACCATGCCTTTTCCGTGAATGAATGGAAAACCAGGCGCTTCAGGGTGCACTGAAAACAAGTCTAATTCCTTGCCAAGCTTTATGTGGTTTCTTTCCTCCATTTCTTTTGCTTTTTTTAGGAATTCATCCAGTTTTTTTGGTTCCCTGAATGACACGCCGTAAATTCTTTGCAGCATTGGTCTTTTTTCAGAGCCACGCCAGTAAGCGCCAGCTGTTTTGAGTAATTTGAATGCCTTTATTTCGCCAGTGCTTTCAATATGAGGTCCTTTGCACAAATCAGTGAATTTTCCATGAGTATAAATACTGAGTTTTTCATCTCCCAAGTCATTTATTAATTCAAGTTTGTAGGGTTCATTTTTAAACAATTCAAGCGCTTCTTTTTTTGAAATTTCCTTTCGCTCGAATTTTTCATTGCGGGCAATTATTTCCTTCATTTTTTTTTCAATTTTTTCCAAATCACTTGGAGTGAATGGTTGCTTTACATCAAAATCATAATAGAAGCCATTCTTTATTGCTGGTCCAATGCCAAGTTTTGCTTCTGGGAAAAGCTCTTTCACTGCACTGGCCATTACATGCGACGTAGAATGCCATAATTTCTCCAATTTGCTTGGAATTTCGTTTTTTCCCTGTTCTGGCATTTTAACTCTCTCCACTTTTTTGTTTTAATAAGTAAAATATTAAAGTAATAAAATACAATCCCTGCCAACACTTTTAATTATAATTATTTTGCTTTTGTGCTTCATTGGTTATAATTATTTCCTTTTTGTGCCTTATTGTTTTTATGATTTCTCCAAAGCAATGCATTAAATGTAAAGGCAAGCTCTTATGTGGTTTAAGTTATTGCCCGATTCTTGAAAAGCATTCAGTGCACAAGCGCATAACCTCGCAAATAAAAGGAAAAAATTTTTCAAGCAATTCACCGCCCGGCTTGTTTGTTTCGTGGCATTCTTTTCCAAAAGTTTTAGTTGCGCCTCTTAGCTCGCCATTGCTTGAAGGAAATACTGAAATGCTTGACTTGCCTGAAAAATGGTTTGGCTTGCCTGCTAAACGCATAATTGAATTCCGCGAATCGCTTCTCCGCTCAACTAAAAAAATTTCTGCAAGCGAGGCAAGCAATCCAGGCACTGAACTGCAATCCATGCAAGAACTCACTTTGAGCAGCACGCCATTGCAGGTTGAAATCTCGCTTTTAAAAAAGCCATCTCTTGAAATGTCTTTTAATAACACAATTGCACCGCTTGGACCAAAAGCGCCATTAAAAAAACTCTCCCTTTCAGAAAACCCAAAAATTCCAAAAAAGGTTGACTATTTGGTATCAGATATTGATGTTAAAGCAAGCACAGCTGTCTTGGAATTGTTTAATGCGGGATTTCCTGTTTCGTTTCTTTACAAAATTTTAAGCGCTGGAACCCTTGGCGTTCAAAAAGCGCGCAGGATTGTTCCAACGCGTTGGGCAATCACTGCAATTGACAGCACGGTTTCAAAGGCATTGATTGAGGAAAAAATAAAATTTTTCAAACAGATTGGTGAAATTCAACTGTTTCACTCTAATTACCTTGATAACAGTTTTTATGTATTGCTTTATCCAAGCGAGTGGTCCTTTGAGCAGCTTGAATGCTATTTGCCTGGCAGCAGCTGGGCACTGCAAGCAAAAAAACACCACATAATTCAAGACCACGAATTTTACTCTGGCCGCAAAAACTATGCTTCCAATGTGGAAGGTGCTTATTATGCTGCAAGGCTTGCTGTGGCAGAATACTTGCTTGAAAAAAAGCGTCAAGCCTCTGCAATCGTTTTCAGGGAAATAGGTCCAGGTTACAATATTCCGCTTGGAGTCTGGCAGGTTCGCGAAAACGTGAGAAATGCTTTAAAGCAAAAACCGTTAGTGTTTTTTGATTTTGGTCTTGCGTTAAAATTTTTGGGAAAAAAATTAAAGGTTCCAATTGAACAATACGAAAAAGAATCCAAACTCATTGACAAATTAAAGCACCAAAAAAAATTGAGCGATTTTTAAACGCGTGGCTTTCTTCTTTTAGTTCCCCTTTGTGGCTTTCCATAGTCAAGTTTTTTTCTTGCCCAGCTTCTTTCAGGGAGGGGTTTTCTTTTTTCAAATCTATGGAATGTGTCAAGGGGAATGGAAAGAGCAGTTCTTATTTTCACCTTCTGGGGGTTGAACTCTATTCCAGCTGCTTTTAAGAAGGTTTTTGTTTCAATGCCTGGACAGGCTGCCCAGCTTTCATGGGGATTTCTTTTCGTGGAAGCACCATATGTCCACACCCGTGAGTTTTTTGAAATAGTGAAGCCTCTTTCTTTTGCCATTTGGAGAAGTTCTTCATAGGTGCGAGCAATTCTTTGTTTTTCTGGGTCAATTAATTCCCTTCCTTTTTTGCAATTCCCATATCTTGCAATCACGAATAGCCTGCTTCCAAGCATTTTCTGTGCAAATGAATAAAGCATTCTTTCAAGTGCTTCAATTCTTTTGTCTCTGGGATTGGGGTTAACGTAGGTGCCTTCAACTGAATACCGGCTTCTTGCAATTATCAGTATTGCATTGGGATTGCTTCTCAAAAGATTGATTCTTTCAATCCACAGTTCAGTGAATTTTTTGAAGTCCTTGAATTCCAATATGTCAAAGCCATACGCATGCCTTAACGGCTGGTAATATGGAAAGAGTGGTGCTACAAGCAATTCAACATGGTTAATTTCTTTGGGCATTAAAAAAATGGTAATCAGTTAATTACTTAAAGGATTAGCCGAATTTCATTAATTGTGCAAGCAGTGCTTCAAGTTGAATTCTTTCATTTGCGCCTTCCACCATTCTGAAATTGTATTCTCCAATTATGTCCACTAATTCAATTTTTTTCTTGCTTGGAAGTTCTTTTTCAGGCATTTCAATTATTTCCCTGTAAATTTGCAGTATTACGTCTTCACCACTCATTCCGTGTTCGTACATTAACTTGTCTAATAATTCTCTTGCTTCCAGGAATTTTTTCTTAAATGCAAGTTTTATTATTTGCTTTATTTCCTCGGGCTTTGCCCTGCTTGAAACATTGAACACTGTGCTTTCAGTTACTTTTTTTTCAATGAAAGCAGAGCCCTGCAAAATATTAATTGCCTTTCTCATGTCGCCTTCGCTTGCATAAATGATTGCATCCAATGCCTTTGGCTCAATTTGTNNCATTTTTTGCAATTTCTTCAAGTTTTTCTTTCATTTCTTTGGCGCTCAATGGTGTAAAGCGGAAAATAACACACCTTGACTGAATTGGTTCAATAATTCTGGAAGAATAATTGCATGAAAGAATAAAGCGAGCTGTTTTGGTGTATTTTTCCATTGTTCTTCGCAGTGCCTGTTGTGCATCTGCTGTTAATGCATCTGCTTCATCCAAAAAAATAATTTTAAAATCAGCATTGAATGCTAAAGTCCTGGCAAAATCCTTGATTGTGTTCCTTACAACATCAATTCCGCGTTCATCGCTTGCATTCAATTCCAAAAAATTCTGTGCAAATCCATCACCAAACAATTCTTTTGCCATGGCAATTGCACAGCTTGTTTTTCCAATTCCAGCTGAACCGGAGTAAAGCTGGTTTGGCACGTTTCTTCTTTCCACATAGCTTTTAAGTCTTTCAACAATGTTTTTTTGTCCTACAACTTCGTCAAGTTTTTTTGGCCTGTATTTTTCCACCCAGGGCATTTCAATATCCATTCCTTGCACCTTGATACATTAAAATGGATAAGAATTTTAACCCTATTTTTTTGTTCTTTTTCAAAGTATTTTTAAAAGGGTTTTTGCGCAATAATACTTTTGAAAGCTGAAAGGGAAAGGGGGCTTTTTTTAATGGTTTCAAAATCAAGAAAGAAAAATATTCAAAGGAGAATAAAAGGCAGTTTTAGGGTTAAAGCTGGTTTGGCGCAAATGCTTAAAGGCGGAGTAATAATGGATGTAGTGAATGCAGAACAGGCAAAAATTGCAGAAAAAGCCGGTGCAGTTTCAGTAATGGCCTTGGAGAGAGTGCCAGCGGATATCCGCAAAGAAGGCGGTGTTGCAAGAATGGCTGACCCAAAAAAAGTAAAGGAAATAATGAAAGCTGTAAGCATTCCAGTAATGGCAAAAGTTCGCATTGGCCATTTTGTTGAAGCACAAGTGCTTGAAGCATTGAAGGTTGACTTCATTGATGAATCTGAAGTGTTAACTCCAGCTGATCCAAAGCACCATATTAATAAATGGGAGTTCAAAGTACCGTTTGTTTGTGGTTGCACTTGTTTGGGTGAAGCATTGCGTAGAATAAATGAAGGCGCTGCAATGATTCGCACAAAGGGAGAAGCTGGTACAGGGAATGTAATTGAAGCAGTAAGACATATGCGCATGGTCAACGAGGAAATTGCCGCGCTTAAAAAAATGAATTCAATGCAATTAAAGAAAAAGGCAAAAGAATACCGAGTGCCAGTAGCATTGGTCAAGGAAACACGCAAGCTTGGAAGACTGCCGGTTGTGAATTTTGCCGCTGGCGGAATTGCCACTCCAGCTGATGCAGCGTTAATGATGCAGTTGGGTTGCGATGGAGTGTTTGTTGGTTCTGGTATTTTCAAGTCAAGCAATCCAGCAAAGCGTGCGCGTGCAATAGTTGAAGCAGTTGCTCATTTTAGGGATGCAAAAGTAATTGCAAGGGTTTCAGAGAATTTAGGTGAAGCAATGAAGGGAAAAGAGATTTCAGAACTAAAAGAAAAACTCCAAGAACGCGGCTGGTGAAAAGTGGTTTTTTTATGCTTGTTGGCATTCTTGCATTCCAAGGTGGAGTAATTGAACACAAGCAAATGCTTGGCGTAGTTGGTGCTAAAACCGTGGAAATAAGAACGCCTCGTGAGTTAAGGGGAATTGATGCACTGGTTTTTCCAGGTGGAGAGTCAACGCATTTGAGCAAGGAATTGGATGAAAGCGGATTAACCCTTAAAATTTTCAGATTAATTAAAAAGGGCTTGCCTGTTTTTGGAACGTGTGCTGGAGCAATTCTTTTAAGCAAAAAGGTTGATGGAAAAAAGGGAAAGTTTCCTTTTGTGGATATTTCAATTAAAAGGAATGCTTATGGCAGGCAAGTGGAAAGCTTTGAAGCAAAACTGAAGGTTTCCAAGCTTGGTTGGTTTCCAGGGGTTTTCATTCGCGCGCCAATAATTGAATCCATTGGAAAAAAAGCAGAAGCGCTTGCTTTTTTTAATGGAAAGCCAGTGCTTGTAAGGCAAAAGAACGTGCTTGTTGCAACCTTTCACCCAGAGCTTTCTGGCAATAAAAGACTTCACGAATTTTTTTTGCAGAATGTGGCATTACAATAATTGTTTTAAAGGGTTTCTTGCTATTATTGAATTGGTTTTCATGGCTCGAAAGGAAAAATTTGTAAGAAGAGAAGGCGCTTTTGGAACAATCCATATTGTTACAACACCGGAAGTGCCTGGCTATAAAACAAAAGAGGTAAAAGGGCTTGTATGGGCTTCTTCTGTGAGAGCAAAATTTTTCTTGCAGGATTTGAAGGCAATGATTAGGATTTTTTTTGGCGGAGAGGTTCGCGAGTACTATGATTTGCTTAATGAGGCAAGAAGGGAGATTCTGTGGAAACTGAACAATAACGCAAAAGCACTAGATGCAAACGCAGTAGTGAATGTCAGGCTTGTGGCAACACAGATTGTTCCAGGCACTGTGGAAATTTTGGCTTATGGCACTGCGGTTAAAGTGATAAAAGAATGAGTGGTTTTATGAAGCACAAAGAAAGCAATTCAAAGAATGAATGGCTTTTTGTACTGCCTTTTTTCATAATTTCTTACATGATTGTTTATGCTTTGTCTTTGCTTAGCAGGGTATTGGTTGAGCCATTACAGGGCACTGCACTTGAGTTCATAATTCCTTTAATGAAATGGGCTGAATGGGTTTCTCCAATGTATTTCCTCATGCCAATTGTTGGATTCTTTTTTGTTTTTCTTTCAATTGAATGGGCAATTGATTTTTTTGATTCAAGTGTGCTGTTAAAGTCTTTTCCGATTGTTTTTATTATTTTCTGCATTGTTTCGTTTTGGGTTTCATTGCTTTTTTTCAATTTGCCGAATGCTCTCGCTGGGTATCCTATTAATGTTTGTTTTCCCTCTTGTTTTGGGCATTCTGGCAATGGGTTTATTGATTACTGGCATGAATTGAAGAATTCTGCTTTTTGGCTTTTTTTCCTCTCTGGGCTAATGGGTTGGGTTTCTTTTTCCCTTAAAGAAAAGTTTGCAGGCATTTTATAATTCTTTTTAGCAGCATTCTTTTTATGGGTAAAAAGGTTTTCCTTGAATGGCATGGCTGCACTTTAAACAAAGGCGAAAGCGAGAGATTGCTTGGATTGCTTTCAGAGCATGGTTTTTCTTTTACAGCAAAGCCAGAGAATGCAAACATAGTAATATTCAATGGCTGTGCAGTAAAGCATGCTACAGAGCAAAGAATGTTTTCCCGCCTTGCAGTTCTTTACAGTTTAGCAAAAAAGCACGGGTTTGAATTAATTGTTTTTGGCTGCCTTTCTGAAATCTGCAGGAAACGATTGCAAAAAGACTTTCCAAGTGCGGTTTTAATTGGATTAAATGTCAGTGCTCTCGCAGAACACTTGGGTTTTTCTTTCACTCAATCAATGCTTTCAATAGAACCAATTGCTTTTAATGAATTTGTTTCAATTATTCCCATTTCTAATGGTTGTTTGGGCAATTGCACTTATTGTTGTGTTTCAAAAGCGCGTGGCAAACTGAAAAGTTTTTCATTGAGAGAGATTCAAAATGCTTTTAGCAGGGCAGTGAAAAAAACAAGGGAAATCTGGCTAACTGGAACGGATACTGCGTGTTATGGTTTGGATATTGGTTCTTCGCTGCCTGAATTGCTGCAGAGCCTGCTTTCCATTAAAGGTGATTTCAGGATTCGTATTGGAATGATGAATCCCGCGCAGGCAAAAAAGTTCTTTCCAGAATTGCTTGAATGTTTTTCCGATGAGCGGTTGTTCCGTTTTTTGCACTTGCCGGTA
>JAFCFP010000078.1 GCA_017608575.1 Candidatus Iainarchaeum sp.
AAGTAAAGTGCTTAGGGCTAATTTTTATTCACATGGTGGAAGGCTTAGCGTTAGCGTTACAAAGGGCGAGAATGTAAGTATTTTTAAAATAATTCAAATTGGAGGAAGGCACATTATAAAAAGGGAGAGTTTTATTAATTTGCCTGCAGCGCATGTGTTTAAGGGTGAAAAAATGACCCTTGATGGAATTCTTACTCTTTGCCATGAGTATGCACATTTTCCAAAGCCAAAAATTTTGGAGTTTGCAAAGATTCATTCAATGAGTGTGACACAAGCAGAGGAATTGTTTGCTGATGTTTTGAGTGCAAAGCTTGCAGTGAAAATGGGTTTTCCTAAAAATGAAGTTATAAGGCATTTTTCTGGAAGGGAAATTGTTTATGGAAAAATTCCTTACAGGGAATTCATTTTGAGAGCAATTGGTTGAAAGATTTTTAAGCATTTTAGGCGTTAAATTTTAGCCTTAAAGGTGCAAAAAAATGGATTTTGACTTGAAAGCAATTGAGAGAAAATGGCAAAAGGAATGGCAGGACTCTTGTCTTTTTGAACCCTTTGTTGAAAAGAAAAAAGAGGCCTTTTATATTCAAGTTGCCTATCCTTATCCAAGTGGAGCAATGCATATAGGGCATGCTCGCACTTACACTGTTACGGATATTGTAGCAAAATACAACATGTTAAAGGGAAAAAATGTATTAATGCCAATGGGTTGGCATGTTTCTGGAACGCCAGTGATTGCATCCGTTGAGGCATTGGAAAAAAATGACCCAAAAACGGTTAAAAAATTCACTGAAATTTTTCACATTCCAGCTAAAGACTTGGAGGAATTGAAGACACCAGAATTTTATGTAGACTACATGGTAAACAAAGCAGAATATGGTTATAAGGCTGGATTTAAAAGGCTTGGATTTGGAATTGACTGGCGCCGTGAGCTTAAAACAATTGATCCACAATACAAGAAATTCATTGAATGGCAGTATAAAAAGCTTTATGAAAAGGGATTTATTCGAAAGGGAAAATATCCAGTCCGTTATTGTCCGCATGATGACAGCCCTGTTGGAGACCATGACTTATTAGAGGGAGAAGGCGTTGGATTTCAAGAATTCACTTTGCTTAAATTCAAAATGGATAATGGACAATTTGTTGTTGCTGCAACTTTGAGGCCTGAAACAGTTTTTGGCCAGACAAATTTGTGGCTTGCTCCAAAAGTTGAATATGCCATAATCAAAGTTGGAGACGAGGAATGGATTGGAAGCAATGAATTTTTTGAAAAACTAAAAGAGCAAAAAAAAGGCATTGAAAAAATTGGAACAATAAAGGGTTCAGAGCTCGTGGGAAAAATGGTTTTGGCACCAGGCATTGAAAGAAAAATACCAATTCTTCCAAGTTTTTTTTGTGATACTGGCACTGGCACAGGAATTGTTACTTCAGTGCCAAGCGATGCACCCATTGATTATGTTGCTCTTTTGGATTTGCAAAAGGATAAGGACCTAATAAAAAAGTTTGGATTGAGTGAAAAAATGATTCTTGGAATAAAAGTGATTCCAATAATAAAAACAAAAGAATTCGGTGATAAAGCCGCTGTTGAAATAGTGAAAAGGCTTGGAATAAAGAACCAATTTGACTCCAAGCTTGAGGGAGCAAAAAAAGAGGTTTATAAAACAGGATTCCATAAAGGAGTAATGAATGAGAACTGTGGTAAATTTGCAGGAATGCCTGTTAATAAGGCAAAAGAATTGGTGAAAAAAGAACTAATTGAACAAGGAAAAGCTGATGTTTTCTTTGAACTTGAAGGCAAAGTTGTGTGCAGGTGTGGAACAGAATGCGTTGTGCGTGTACTTGAAGACCAATGGTTTGTTTCATACTCTGATCCCAAATGGAAAGAGCAAAGCAAAAAAACGCTTGAGGGAATGAGCATAGTGCCAGAGCTTTTCAGGACACAGTATAATAATGTTTTTGATTGGCTTGAAGACAAACCATGCACTCGCTCTAAAGGGCTGGGAACAGAGTTTCCTTGGCAGAAGGGAAAAATAATTGAGCCTTTGGGGGATTCAACGATTTACATGGCTTATTTTACTGTCTCACATTTGATTAAGAGAATTGAAGCACAAAAATTAAGCGAGGAAGTTTTTGATTTTATTTTTCTTGGAAAGGGCAACATTGAAAAAATTTCAAAGGAAAATGGAATAGAAAAAGAGCTCTTGGAGGAAATGCGCTCAGAGTTTAATTATTGGTATCCGCTTGCGTTTAATGTTAGTGCAATTGAATTGATTCCAAACCATATGTCTTTTTCCATTTTTCAGCATACTGCAATTTTTCCACCTGAAAAAAGACAGCTTGGAACAATAAATTTGGGAATGCTCGTGCTTGAAGGCAAAAAAATGTCTTCTTCAAAGGGAAACGTTGTTTTAATAAATGATTTGTGTGAACAGATTGGTGCGGATTTTGTGAGATTCTTTTTAATGAATTCTGTTGAGCCCTGGGAAGAAATGGATTGGAAGCCAAAGGAAATAGAAAAAGGAGTGTCAAAGCTTAAATCGTTTATTGGAGAAATTGCACAACTGGCTGTGGAGTCAAAGGACAGCGAGAAACTTGAACCTGAAAAGCTTCAAGGAGAAGAAGCATGGCTTTATCACAGATTCAATTCAAGGGTGAATGCGTTTATTGACCACATGGAAAGAATAGAGTTGAGAAGCGCCGCGCAACAGATCTCCTTCCTGCTCGCAAAGGACCTGCAGTGGTTCAATATTCGGAAAAAAAGGGACAACAAACCACTATACTTATACATAACAAAGAATTTTGTGAAATGCCTTGCCCCATTTATGCCACACATTTCTGAAGAAATTTGGAGAAATCTCCTTGGAAACAAGCGTTCAGTGTTTCTTGAAAAACTCCCGGAAAAAAAAGAAATCGATTGTAAGATCGAACTTGCAGAAGAATTCATTAAAAGAGCTTTTCTGGACTTGAAAGAAATAAAAAAAATAATAGGAAAGGAAAAGCTGCAAAAAGCTGTTTTTTACACGGCAAGCGAATGGAAATGGAATGTACTTAAAAAAATAAAAAAACTTGAAAGACCTGACTTTAAAGAAGCAATTAAAACAGCAATGACTGATTTAAGTGTTAAAGAAAAAGGAAAGGCTGCTATTCCAGTGATTAAGTTCCTTAATGACAGATTAATTGAATTCAAGGAAATTGAAAAAATTAATGAACTTAAAGTATTGGAAAGCGCAAAAGAATTCTTTGAAAAAGAATTCAATTGCAGTGTTTTTTTCTTCAATGAGGAAAAAGCAGAATTTGACCCACAAAAAAAGGCAAGCAAGGCATTGCCATTCAAGCCCGCTATTTATGTTGAATGATTAATCCAATTCAATTCCTTTGATGCCCTTTATTTCCCAAAGCCTTTTTTGGAGTGTTTCAAGTTGTTTTCTGTCTTTTACCAGCACTGTGAAGCTTCCCCTGATTGTTTTATTGCTTGCCTTTTGACCATGCATTGATTCAATTGGCAAACCCAGCTCTGAAAAAATTTTTCCAAGTTCAAAAAGGAGTGAAAGCCTGTTTTCGGCAA
>JAFCFP010000021.1 GCA_017608575.1 Candidatus Iainarchaeum sp.
ATAACCGTTGTTGATCCCCACCGCGCAGGACATGAAGAATTATACTATCCAAGCGAAGTGAACGTAAAACTAGCTGATGTTTTTGTAATCAACAAGGAGGATTCAGCACAAAAAGAAAAAATCGTACAACTTGAAAAAACCCTCCGCGAATTAAACCCTAAAGCAAAAATAGTGCACGCTGATTCTCCAGTGAAAGCGGAAAATGAAAGCGTTATAAGGGGAAAACGCGTTCTTGTAATTGAAGATGGTCCAACACTGACCCACGGCGGAATGAAATATGGCGCTGGAGTGATTGCTGCAAAAAAAGCTGGAGCAAAAGAGCTTGTTGACCCAAGGCCTTTTTTGAAAGGAGAATTGAAAAAAACATTCGAACACTATCCGGGAATTGGAACACTGCTTCCCGCCATGGGTTATTCTGACAAACAAGTAAAGGACTTGGAGGCAACAATCAATGCCTGTGAATGTGACTCAGTGGTTGTTGCCACACCGATTGATTTGGCTAGGATTGTCAGAATCGAAAAACCCTTCACACGCGTTACATATGAATTGAAAGAAAAAACAATTCCAGGGCTAAAAGAGGCAATCAGTGAAATCCTTTGATTGCCTTTTTCCGCCTCTTTTTTAAAAGGTTGGGTTCACTTTTTAATTACGATTGCTTGTTCTTGCTTTAAAGCAGGTGAGCCTATGGAAGGAAAAAAACCAAAAAGCTTACTGGGAAAAATTCCTGCATTCAATCCAACCCAAATAGCCATACAGCTGTCAAAACAGGCTCCAGCAATAAGGCTTGCCGCTGCAAGAAGGCTTTCAAGGAGGACTTTTGGCCAAGCATTGCTTGAAATGGAAGAAGAGCAGGCAAGGGAATTCCTTGAAAGAATCCCTGACAAAGAAATTGCTAGAATTGTTTCCAGCCTGAAATCAGACGATGCCACTGACCTGATTCACTTACTGGAAAAAAACCGGGTTCGCAAAATATTAAAACTTGTAAAAAAAGAAAAATTGGAAGAAATAAAACCATTGCTGAGGTTTGAAGAAGAAACCGCAGGAGCGCTAATGCAGTCGGAATTCATCTCAGTTAAAAAAAACAACACTGTTGCGGAAGCAATTGAAAAAATCCGCGCCAGCAAAAACTGTGAAAACCTGCATGATGTTTTTGTGGTTGATCGCAATGGAAAAATTGCTGGCGTTGTTTCCCTTAGAAAACTCGCCATTTCAAAGCCAACAGAAAAAATAAAAAACATAATGAAAAAAGAGGTTGTTTTCTCCCAAACCAGTGAAGACCAAGAACAGGTTGCAAAAAAGTTCAAGGAATACGAATTAATTTCAATGCCTGTAGTGAACAGTGAAAAAAAAATGGTTGGAATTATTACTGTTGATGATGTAATTGATGTAATTGAAGAAGAAGCAACTGAGGACATTTACAGGCTGGCAGGAGTTGATGAAGAGGAAAGCGTTTTTTCATCTCCATTTGTGTCAATTACCAGACGCACTCCCTGGCTTGCATTTGATTTAATAATTGTAATGATTTCCGCTTCAGTTATTGGATTGTTTGAAAACACTTTGGCTGCAGTAATTGCACTTGCAATGTTTATTCCGGTTGTTGCAAACATTGGAGGAAACGCTGGAACTCAAACATTAGCAGTAATGGTAAGAAGCCTGGCCCTGGGTGAAATAGGCGTAAAAGAATACAAGCGTGCTCTAAAAAAAGAAATAATTGTTGGCTTAATAAACGGTCTAATAATCGGATTACTGATTGGCGCGATTGTCACGCTTTGGAAAGACAACATAATGCTTGGAATCGTGCTATTGCTTGCCATGCTAACAAACCAGTTAACCGCTGCACTGGCTGGAACACTTGTGCCAGTTTTATTCAAATGGCGCAGAATTGATCCGGCACTGGCTTCAAGCATTATAATAACAGGCTGCACTGACATAATGGGCTTTTTGGCTTTTTTGGGAATTGCAACTATTTTCTGGCAAGCGGGATTGCTTGCATAACACGCACACAAAAAGGTTTTAATGATTTAAAGGGAAAAAAATAATATGCCAAAAATAAGAGAGCATATTGCAAAGGGGCAAATTCCCTTACCATTCAAAGGAAAGCCTCCAAGAAAAAGAAAATTCAAGCCTGAAACAATTAAAAGAGCAGCTCAAACACAAGCACTTTACCGCAATATAAGAGAGGTCATTCAACTGATTGAATCACGTTCGAGGATAATTATTTCAAACCGTTTTGAAATTGAACGTGGCAGTGAAAGAGAACTTGACACGCTCAGGGCTTTTCTTAAAAAATTCAATCCAGCACATGGTCCAACGTTTCACATAAGTGCAAAAGACATTAAAAAAGCCCAAAAAGCATTAAGGCTCCTTGAAGCAAAATGGCGTCATGTGTTTGAAGATGCCAAAGGCGAACTCGAAAAAGAAAAAAGAAAAAGGACTCCAATGCTACCATTTGGAAATGGTGGAAAATAATTTATTTTTTCTTCTTTTTTCCCTTTTTTGATTTTTTCTTTGATTTGCAGCCACAGCACGCCCCATTAATCACCTCACAACAAGCCAGCAAAAGAAGCAAACGCATAATAAGAAACAACCGCCACCACTATAACAATAATTATTGCCAAAAAAATCATTTTCATGCTTGTTTCACCACTGTTCTCAGAATGCTTTTCCATTGCTGTTTCGTTTTTTTCGTTTTTCCCTGCAATAATCTCGTGTCTTAATTTATTCACTTCAGTATCAACCCTTACAGTTTCATCAAGCTGGTTGATTTTTTCTTCCATTAAACCTATTACTGGCTTTTCCTTTTTAAATCTTTCCAAATCTGTTCAAAAAAAGGAAAAGAGAAAAAATAAATACAAGAAAGCCCTTATTGAATTAAATGCCCAAGAAATCCAAAAAACCAAAAAAAGCACAAAGTCCAAAAAAGCATGCTTTCAAAAAAAGCAATGCTGTAAGGCTTGCTCTCAAAATAGTAATTGCTTATTATGTAGTAATGTTTTTTTTGTCATTTGTTTTTGTGGGTTGCTTGCAGACAATGGGCAATCCCTGTTTTACAAAAATAAGCAAAGAAAACTGTTACATTGGAACAAAAGGCGAAATTACACCTCAAACAAAAATTGCAACAGGCATTTCCGGTTTTTCTGATGCTGTTTGTGGTGGCAGTTGTGAATGGCGTGTTTCTCAAACCAATTCAATTGTTCTGCCGTTCAATGGTGGAATTAAAATTGAAAGAGAAAACAACAACCTAAAAATAACCCCCTTAAAGCAGAACGCAAAAAGCAGTGTTATTGGCACTGGCCAAAAATGGGTTTATTCAAGCAATGCGTTTAGCATTGACCCATGGATAATCAAAGAGGAAAAAATTGAATTGGAAAACACTGCAACAATTAACTGCATTGGAAGAAAAAAGCGTGCTATTTATTTGTTTGAAAAAGAATATGACTTTCTTTTGGTGAATGGAACAAGAAAAATCCATGCAAAACCAAGTCTTTTGGGAATTGCTTCCTTTTTTGTATTCCTTTTAGTGCTTGTTTGGCTTGAGTTGCCCAACCTAAAAGGAAAGAAACTAAAAGAACTCTTTAAGTCAACAAAATTCAAAATAACTGCTTTAATGTGCTTGGGTGTTTCCTTGTTTGTGGCAAGCACTGTTTTGTGAAAGCGATTTAAACCTTTTTGCCAAGTAGTTTTAGGTGATTTAATGGAATTAGAACCAGTAAAAGCCTTGTTTCTTTTAAGCCCGAGGTTGACTGCATTGGTTACAACAATGGGAAAAAACGGAAAAGTGAATGCTGCTCCCTATTCATTTGTTGGACCTTTAAGCATTAATCCGCCGTTGTGCTATGTTTCCGTTGGAAAAGAAGGCAAGGACACAGAGGCATTTGCCCTTCAAACAAAGCAATTCGTAATAAACCTTGTAAGCGAAGAATTTGCCCAAAAAGCAATTAATTGCGAGGCAAAGCTTGAACGTGGAGAAAACGAACTCGAAAAATTCGGATTGCACATGACAGCAAGCAAGAATGTCACAGTGCCAAGTGTTAAAGAAGCCAAGGCAACAATTGAATGCAATTTAAGTGAGGTAATAAACCCAAAGGACTCTGACCACATTTTGTTGATTGGAAGAGTAGTGGGTGGAAAATGCCTTTTCGAGAAAAACGGAAAGCCTGACATGGATTCAATGAATTTAATAATGCATGTTGCAAAAGGGCATTTCAGAAAAGTGGGGAAAAGAATTGACCTCAAAAGAAACAAATAATGCAATGGAAGTAATTAAAAGACTTAAGAAAGAATACCAAAATGCGAGGACTCGTTTAGTCCATAAAAACACCTTCCAATTGCTTATTGCAACAATTTTAAGCGCCCGAGCAACAGACGAACAGGTTAATGCTGTTACAAAAAAATTATTCAAAAAATACAAAACACCCGCACAGCTAGCAAAAGTTGATTTGCATGAAATTAAAAAAATAGTGAAAAGCGCTGGTTATTTCAACCAAAAGGCAAAAAGGATAAAGGAAGCTTCAAGGATTATTTGCACAAAATACAACAACAAAGTGCCTGATTCAATGAGTGAATTGGTAAAACTTCCAGGCGTTGGAAGAAAAACAGCAAACATTGTTTTGAGTTATGGTTTTGGAAAAGACGAAGGAATTGCTGTTGACACGCATGTGTTCAGGTTGAGCAAAAGGCTTGGATTGAGCAATGGCAGCACTCCGCAAAAGGTTGAATTGGACTTAATGAAACTGATTCCAAAAAAAGAATGGAGTGCAGTTAACACTTCTTTTATATTTCACGGCAGAAAAATCTGCAATGCAAGAAACCCAAAACACAAAGAATGCATTTTGTTTGATATTTGTCCAAGCAGGAACATTTAATTGCCAGAATCAATTTGAGCAATTGCTTGCAAAACTAATTCTTCAACTGAAAGTTTTGCCTCTTCTTCGAGAACTCGCTGCAGAGAAGCATGCGTGCTCGGATGCTTTGGACCCAAAACATCACACATTTCAGGACCTGAAGAAACATCAAAGGTTCCAATTTTTTTGGCTATATTGGTTGTCTCACGCTTGTTGAATCCAAGCAATGGTCTCACAACAGGGATTGAAACAACGCGCGCTGTCACAGAAAGATTGGGAAGGGTTTGGCTTGAAACCTGCCCCAGCGATTCGCCTGTGACAATAAAAGAACATTTTTCTTTTAATGCAACGCGTTCGGCAATTCGGTAAAAAAGGCGGCGCATTAAAACAAAATAATAAGCCTGTGCGCAATCCCTTGCAATCGTTTCAAGCTGCATTGAAAGGTCAATCACCAGCATTTTGAAGCCAAGTTTTTTTGAAATCTTTTTTGCTTTTTTTATGGATTCAGTGCCGGCAAATTTTTTGTTTGAAAAATGCAATGCAGTGATGTCCGCTTGCCTTGAAACAATGTAGCCGGCGACAGGCGAATCAATTCCCCCACTTAACAAAAGAAGCCCTTTAATTCTTGCCATTTGTTCACCTGAATTTTTTCCTTAACCTTTCCTGGAATTTTTCAAAAAAGCTTTTTCTTTTTTTGTGGAAAGCCTCTTCATTGCGCAATTGTTTCAATAATTCGCGTTCTTTTTTTGAGAGCTTTTGAGGTGTTTGAACTATTACTTTGACAAATTCATCGCCTTTTCCTGTTGCATTCAAATGCGGTATTCCTTTTCCTTTAAGCCTGAAAATTGTGCCGCTCTGGGTTCCTGCTGGAATCTTGAGTTTTGCCATGCCGTAAAGCGTTGGAGCTTCAATTTCAGAGCCAAGGGCTGCTTCGGAAAAAGAAATTGGCACTTCAACATATACATCTGAATTGTCACGCTTGAATATTTCATGAGGTTCAACAAATACTACAACATAAATGTCTCCTGCTGAACCGCCGTGTTCTCCGGCATTGCCCTGCCCCTTTAAACGCAAAAAATTTCCAGTGTTAATTCCTGCTGGAATTTTTACCTTTATTTTCTTTTCCTCTTCAAGCAAGCCGCGGCCCCTGCATTTGGGGCATGGGTTTTTTATTACTTTTCCAGAGCCATGGCAGTTTGGACAAGTAGTGGTTGTCTGAAACAATCCAAGCATTGTGCGACGGGTTTTTGAAACCATTCCACTGCCATGGCAGTAACTGCAAACCCCAACATCTGATTCGCCGGCATAGCCTTTTCCAGAGCAAACAGGGCATTTTATTGTTCTTTTAACCCTTATTTCTTTTTCAACACCAAATGCTGCTTCCTCAAATGAAACTGAGAGGTTGACGCGGATATCGCTGCCTCTTTCAGGAGTGCTGCGTTTTCTAAATCTTGTTGAAAAAATGTCACTGAAGCCTCCGCCTGTGAACATGTCAAACAAGTCTTCAAGATCAAAAGGTGAAGAAAAACCACTGAAATCACTGAATCCTTCGCCGAATCCACGGAATCCCTTAAATCCTTCAAAGCCATGGCCAAATGAATCGTATGCCTGGCGTTTTTGTGGGTCAGACAAAACAGAGTACGCTTCCTGTATTTCTTTAAATTTTTCTTCAGCGTTTTTTTCCTTGCTTATGTCAGGGTGGTATTTTTTGGCTAATCGCTTGTAGGCTGCCCTGATTTCTGCATCCGAAGCGCCTTTTTTAAGGCCAAGTATTTCATAGTAGTCTTTCGCCATGCAATTCCTTCACTTTTATTTTTTGTCCTTGTCTTCGTCTTCCATTTTGAAATCCGCGTCCACTACTTTGCCCTTTGAGGGTTTTTCTTTTTCTTCTTTTTGTTGTTCATGTTGCACAGTTGACTGTGCTTTTTTGTAGAGTTCAGTGGAAAAAGCCTGCATTTCTTTGTTTAGTTCCTCCATTGCTGTTTTAACTGATGAAACGTTTTTGTCTTTTAGAGCGTTTTTTAATGCATCCATTTTTTCGGCAATTTTCTTTTTGTTTTCATCCGGAATTTTGTCTTTTAATTCGGAGAGCATTTTTTCTGCAGTGTACACTAGTGCTTCGCCTTGGTTCAGTGTTTCAGCTTCTTCTCTGCGTTTTTTGTCCTCTGCTGCGTGCTCTTCTGCTTCTTTTTTCATTCTTTCAATTTCTTCCTTTGAGAGTTTTTGCGAGGCAACAATTTTAATGCCTTGCTCTTTCCCTGTGCCAAGGTCTTTTGCTGTGACGTGCACTATTCCGTTTGCATCAATGTCAAATGTTACTTCAATTTGTGGAACTCCGCGTGGAGCTGGAGGGATTCCAATCAGCTGGAATCTGCCTAATTCCCTGTTGTCTTTAGCCATTGGTCTTTCTCCCTGCAATACATGAATGTCCACTGCTGTCTGGTTGTCAGCAGCTGTTGAAAAAATCTGTGATTTTTTGGTGGGAATTGTTGTGTTTCTTTCAATTAATTTTGTGAACACTCCGCCCAGTGTTTCAATTCCAAGTGATAAGGGTGTTACATCCAATAAAAGAACATCTTTTACTTCTCCTGAAAGAACGCCTGCCTGGATTGCTGCGCCCATTGCAACGCATTCCATTGGGTCAACGCCTCTTTCCGGTTGAACGCCAAGAATGCGTTCAATGAATTTTTGCACACAAGGCATTCTTGTGGGTCCGCCGACAAGGATTACTTTGTTTATTTCTCCAGGTGTGAGTTTTGCATCAGCCAAAGCTTGCTGTATTGGTTTTTCGCATTTTTTAATTATTGGTTCAACTAATTGTTCGAGTTTTGCTCTTGAAATCTTTATGTTCAAATGTTTTGGGCCGTCTTTTGTTGCAGTAATATATGGCAGGTTTATCTCTGTTTCAAGCACTGTGCTGAGCTCTATTTTTGCACGCTCTGCTGCTTCGCGCAATCTTTCCATCGCGGTTTTGTCTTTTTTTAAGTCAATTCCTTCTTTTTTCTTGAATTCTTCAATAATGTAATCCATTAATGCGTTGTCCATGTCTGTTCCGCCAAGTTTTGTGTCACCGCTTGTGCTTTTTACTTCAAATACTCCCTCGCCAAAATCCATTACCGTTACATCCAGCGTGCCTCCACCGAAATCAAACACTAAAATTTTTTGTTCTTTTTCTTTTTTGTCTAATCCGTATGCAAGTGCTGCGGCTGTTGGCTCGTTTATTATCCTGATTACTTCCAGTCCAGCAATTTCTCCAGCATCTTTTGTTGCCTGTCTCTGGTTGTCGTCAAAGTAGGCTGGAACAGTGATTACTGCTTTTTCAACTTTGTCACCGAGGAATTCTTCAGCGTCTTTTTTTATTTTTTGGAGAATGAATGCAGAAATTTGTTGGGGAGTGTATTCTTTTCCATAAATTTTGTATTTATAGTCAGTGCCCATTTTTCTTTTTACTGCAGTAACAGTGCCCTCTGGATTGTTCACTGCCTGCCTTTTTGCCGGTTCTCCCACTAAAAGATGGCCATCTTTTGTGAATGCAACCACGCTTGGAAATGATTTTCCATAGAGTGTTGTGCCTTCAGCACTTGGAATAATTTTTGGCTTTCCTGCTTCAAGCACTGCAGCAGCGCTATTGCTTGTTCCCAAATCAATTCCAATAACCTTTGCCATAATATCACCCTCTTAAAGCATACTTTATTTTTCTTGCCTTTTCTCCTCTTTTTTTTCAATTTTATGAGCATTAAAGGCATTTTTTGCCTTTTTTGTTTCTTTTTTTTCAACAAAGTTAACCTTGACTTTGGCTGGCCTCAAAATGCTGTCATTGAACATGTAGCCTTTTTGGAATTCTTCAAGTACCATGCCGTCTTCCTTGCCGGGATCGGAAGCGCGCATAACGCATTCCATTTCGTGTGGGTTGAATTTTTCACTGCTTTTTATTTCAAAAACACCGAATTGATTGAATGTTTTCACCAATTGTGATTTTAATTCAAGCAAGCCTTTGTCTTTTGAATGCTTTAATGCTTCTTCCACTGAATCAAGCACTGGCAGGAAAGCTGAAAGCACTGAAGCAAGCGCTTTGTTTTGAGCGATGGCTATCTCTTTTTCTTTTCGCTTCATTGCGTTCTCGTAATCTGCCTGAACTCGTTGCAGGGTTTCTTTCAGGTCGGTGAATTCCTTTTGTTTTTTTTGAAGCTCTGATTCAAGCGCTTTGATTTTTTCACTTAGGTGCTTTTTTTCATCAGCATTCTGTTTTGACTGCTTTTTTAGCTCGCCAGCCATAAAAACCACTGTCTAAAAAGTTTAATCATTTATAAAATTATCTGGACAAATGTTTTTAATTGTTTTCCTTCCTTTTCCCTGCATTTGGATCCGCATTTAAAAAAACAGAAAGGGAATAATTAAGAATCGGAATTAACCTTTTTAACCCCTTGCTTTACACTTTTTTTATGACAAAACTGTTGTACTTGAGTGATTCTTACTTGAAAGAGTTCGATGCGGTTGTGCTGCGAATTGAAGGCAACATGGTTGAATTGGACAAGACAGCATTCTATCCAGAAAGCGGGGGACAGTTAAGTGATACAGGCATGTTATGCCAAGGCAACGAAGAATTCAATGTTGTCAAGGCAATAAAGCAAGCCGGAAAGGTTCTGCATGAAATTGACCGCTCTGGACTAAAAACAGGGGAAAAAGTCCACTGCACCATTGACTGGCAAAGGCGTTACAAAATGATGCGCATGCACACCGCTGCCCATATTTTGACAATGGCAGTGCAATCAATTGCTCCAAATGCACTGGTTACAGGCGGGCAATTGGGCTTGGAGGAAAGCAGGGATGACTACTCATTGCAGGAATTAACCCCTGAAATGGTTAAAGAAATTGAAAAAAAAGCAAACGAAATAGTTAATGCCAGCCACAAAGTGCTCATAAAAGAGCTCCCAAGAGAAGAAGCATTCAAGTTGCCGCAATTGTTCAAGTTAAGGGATGTGCTGCCGCCAAGCATTCCAATGATTCGCATTGTCCAAATAGCTGGAGACGTAAACGCTTGTGGTGGAACACATGTTAAAAACACAAAAGAAGTTGGTCGAATAAAAATCACGCGTACAAAAAGCAAAGGCAAGTCAAATAAAAGGATTTACTTTGCATTAGAACCTTAAAAAGTGAAAAAAAATGCCAAAAATAAAAAAAAGCAACAAGCCAAAAATGCCAAACCAAAGAGCCAAAGTTGGCGAGAAAACAATAAAAGCAATACTGGCATTAAAAGACAAACCAGTGTCTGCCACAGCAATCGCCAAAAAACACGGAGTTCCAATTACAACAGTTAGAAGAATTTTTGAAAAAAACGGCGGCCGGCCTCCGGAGGTGTTGAACAAAATCCGAGGGCAATCACACAAGGGAAAAAACACAAAGCATTTAAGGCCAGGAAGTGAAACACCAACAAAGCTTGGCTTAAGGTACAAAAAATGGATATTGCAATTCCAAAAAAAGCCAAGCGCTGAACTCCTCGAAATGGTGGAAAAACTAAGGGAAGAAATAGCAACTTTAAGACAGGAAATGAAACAAGCACGTTTTGAAAGAAATCGCCGAGCGTATTACAGTGCAAGGGACAAGGCAAACAGACGGCAAATAAAAATGAACGCCGCAAAAGCAGTCCTCAGGGAAAGAAAAGAAATTCCAAAATTGCCAAAATAAGGCAATGCAGAAAAACAGCATTAATCAAACCAATAACAATTTATTATTTTCATTCTTTTTTTCTAAGAAAAGGTGGTTAAAGTGAAAGACCTGTTATCGCTCGAAGACTTGAAAAAAGAAGAAATTTTGAGCTTTATTGAACTCGCCGAAGACATTAAAGCCAATCCGGAAAATTACCGCAAGGCAATGGAGTACCGCACGCTGTTAATGATTTTTGAAAAACCCTCACTTCGCACACGGGTGAGTTTTGAAACAGGAATGACTCAAATGGGGGGCCATGCAATTTATTACAATATTGCCACTTCCCCACTTGGAAAAAAGGAAACAATTGAAGACACAGCAAAAGTTGTTTCAAGGTATGTGGACATTATAATGGCCAGGTTGTTTTCCTTTGAACAAACAAAAAAACTTGCAGAAAACGCAAGCGTTCCAGTAATTGATGCATTGAGTGACTACTCGCATCCATGCCAGATTTTAGGCGACCTTTTAACCATAAAAGAACACAAAGGAAAGCTTGAAGGATTAACGCTTGCATATCTGGGAGATGCAGAAAATAATGTAACCTATTCATTAATGTACGGCTGTCCAATAGTCGGAATGAATATAAAAGTAGGCTGTCCGGCAAAAGAAGAATTTATGCCAAAAGAAAGAGTCATCTCCAAAGCAAAAGAGTTAGCCAAAAAAAGCGGTGCAAGTGTTGTTGTAACAAACGACCCAATTGAAGCAGTAAAGAATGCTGACATTGTTTACACTGATTCATGGATGTCCTATCACATTCCAGAAAAAGAAAAAGAGCGAAGAATAAAAGAATTAATGCCCTTTCAGGTAAACGCTGAACTCATGAAGCATGCCAAGGAAAAGGCTGTTTTTATGAATTGCTTACCTGCAATGCGCGGCATGGAGCAAACAAGCGAAGTGATTGACGGCAAGCAAAGCATTGTGTTTGACCAAGCTGAAAACAGGTTGCATATTCAAAAAGCCATAATGCTCAAGCTTTTAGAAATAAAGTGAAAAACAGGACACGCAAAAATTAAATAAACCAAAGCGCTTTATTTAATGACATAAATGGTAAAACTCACTGCATTTGTTTTAATTGCTCTTGCCCTAACGGCATTAAATGCAAGCGCTTATTCTGCAGTATGCGTTGATGCTCCCGGAGCAAAAGAGTGCAGCGAATTGAACAAAACAGAATGCGGTACAACAACAAACACAGGACAGTTGGGCTGTAAATGGAATGGCTGCACTGGAACCGTAAAACCGTGCATAAGCGCTATTTTTGACACTGAGGAAAAATGCCTTGCCCAAAAAGGCTGCAGTTGGAGCCACTGCGGTGGAACGCCAACTCCCTGCAATGAAATAAAACTGAGCACTGATTGTGCTATTGCAGAGGGATGCGCTTGGTATAAGGATATTGGTTGCAGTGGAAACGCTGCGGATTGCTCTACTTATAGCGATTCATCCTATAATTGTGGAAGGGTTGGATGCACTTGGATTGGTTCAACAGTGTATGCCTGTTATGGCACTGCTACAGATTGTCAGGATTTAGTAGAAAAAGACTGCCAAACACAAGTGGGCTGCACTTGGGAGGGCTGCACTGGCACTGCAACAAAATGCTCTGATATCAGCACGCGGGAAGAATGCAAACAACAACTGGGCTGTTGTGCGCCAGCCACTTGTGAAGATTATGGAATTGAATGCGGTTCAACATACGATTTGACTTGTTTAACGCAAATTGATTGCGGAGAATGTGATTCTGGGCTTGTATGTGACAAGGGAAAATGCGTTCCAGAACAAACAACAGCACCAACACAAAAACCAACACAAGAACCAACACAAACAACAGCACCAACACAAAAACCAACTCCAACAACAACACCAAGCCCAACCCCAGAAACCCCAACTCCAACAACAACACCAAGCCCAACCCCAGAAACCCCAACTCCAACAACAACACCAACCCAAACACCAACAACAACACCAATGCCTTCTCCTTCCCCGCAAAGCAGTCACAATAGAAGACCACAGATTAATTCCATTAAAGTAATGCCAAACAGGGAACTAGGCGAGGGGGATACTTTTTATTTTACAGCTGAAGCCAGCGATGACAAGCCTGAAAGCCAACTGGAATTCATTTGGATTATTGAAGGAAAAGAACTAACCGGCAAGGAAGTTAAGTTCACAACAGGTGAATTGCCAGCTGGCATTGATTCAAAGGAATTTGTTGTGTTGTTGCGTGTTAAGGACAGCGGTGGTCTTTACTGTGAAAAATACACCACTGTTACTGTAAAAAAGAAAAAACTCTTAATTGAAATAACCAACCCACCAAACCCGAGAGAAAAGCTTGACAGGCGCAAAGAGCAAGCAATTGAGTTCAAAATAAGCAGTGCAAGCGGTCAAAGAATTTATCCCCAAAACATTCGCTTAGTTACTGCAAAATTTAACAATGCCGAAAAAGAAATTGAAAAAGGGAGTGAAGAAAATTCCTTTGTTATAAAACTTGAACCTGGCGAAATGATTGGAAAACTGGCTTCAGTTGAAGTGAGTGTTGTTGCAAGAGTGGAAAACAAGGTCGTTGAACAAACCCAGTCTTTTACATTGCGTTTTAAAAACGAAAAAATTTTCTTTTCAAACCCATTTGAGGGAAGGGAATTTTTTATTGGAGAAAAACTGGGAAGAATTAACTTCAATGCTGTTTATGAAGATGGTTCGACAGTTAAAGGCGGTGATTTTATTGCAGTAATTGAAACAAGGGATGAAAACAAAAACTTCAAGCTTAAATGGAACGGCAAAGAATTCACTCAATTTTTTGATTTTGCGATTGGAGAAAATGAAGCCCCAAAAATAAAAATCCAGGGAGTGGATGCTTTTGGAAACGTTTTTTCAGGGCAAGAATTCAGCATTAATTTAAAAAAATCAAAAAACCCAAAATTCCACTTGGAAATAACACCAAAAAAAAGCGAATTTGGATACAAAGAAAAAATTGAAATAAAAATAAAACCACAATCAACAGAGAAAGAAAAGCTTAAAAATGTGAAAGTGAGAGCTGTTTCTGAAGCCGCAGGGTTTGACAGCTTCCTTGAATTTGATGAAAAGGAAAACTGTTACAAAGCAATAATTGAAACTCCACCCAAGAGTTCGGGCATTCAAAACTTTGACATTAAAATCGATGGAGAGGCAGAACTCGAAGACCAACCTGTTTCTTATTATGAACAAATTGAAGCAAAGCTTTCAAACGAAGTAAACATTGAATTCTTGGATCCAGTGGAAGGAGTAATCAAAACCGATTCCGGCAAGGTTAAAGAATTGAATGTAAAAATCACACAGCCAGGTGGAACAATTTTTGAAAAAAACCGGATTGAAGCAAAGTTTTATGTTGATGGGGTTGAACAGAATGTTACCCTTTTGTTCAATAAAGAAAAGGATTTTTATTTAATGCCACTTACCAACGAAATAGGGCTTGGATCGCATGTAATAAAACTTGAAATTGAGGACAGCATTCATGGCTCGGCTGAAAAAACAATTAGTGTAAGTTATCCGTTTGAACACTTGGTTTTTCCAGCAGCACTGCTTGTTGTAGTGGTTATTGGCGGGATTTTTTCAATCCATTTGGTTATGAAGAAGTTCAAAGAAGAAGGGGAAAGAATGGAAAAAGTAATGTTCGAAAAAGCAAGGCTTCGAAGGCTAATAAAGCAATTAAAAGTTGAATACCTTAAAAGGCATATCAGCGAAAAAGAATACAAGGAAAGAGTGCTTAAAGCAGAAATAGAACTTAAAACAATTGAATTAATGGAACTCGAAAGAAAGCCAGCCAAAAAACTAATTCCTCCCAAGAAGGCAAATACGTGAATCACTTCTTTCGTTTAAAATTTTGTAATTTGAATTCTCTTCAATTGCTTTTGCAAAAGCCCTTATTTCACTCATTTCAGGCATGTTTTCCTCGCTCAGCCTTTGCCTTGAATAACCCAAAAACATGTAAGCCTTGCATTCCACAAATTTCGGTTTTGCCTTTTCAATCAATGGAATGAATTCCCCGGGCTTTGACATGTTCAAAGAACGCATTAAAGTCAAACGCAGTACAGTGTTTGTTTTCATTTTGCGCATTAATTCAAGTGACTCGTTAACTTTTTCCCATGCATTACCAATAACCGGAAGGCATAATTCTTTGTATTTTTCTTGATTTGGAGCAGTTAATGAAATGTACAAATTTGTCGGCAGCTTATTCAGAGAACGCAGGGATTCAGGTACTGTTCCGCTTGAAACCAAGTATACTGAACGGAATTTTCTGGCAAAAAATTCATCAATTAATTCATTCAACCTTGGATACATGCATGGCTCGCCTGTGAGAGAAATGGCAACATGGTCTGGTTCAAGTGCATCCTCAAACAATTCCCTGTCAACTTTTTTGTTTCCACGGAAGCCAATCAATAGTTTTTTTCTTTCAGCAATACATCCATCAATTATGCTGCCTGGCTCGTCAATTGGACCACTCCAACCCTTTGAAAAAATTGATGTGTCCCTCCAACAATGCAAGCAGCGCTGGTTGCAGGTTAGAGCCGGACTCATTTCAAGGCATTTATGCGAATGAATTCCATAAAATGATTCTTTATAGCATGGAGCAATTCCACGCAATGCCTGTTTTGTCCAATGGCACACTTTTACCGCTGAATGATTTCCCACCACGCGGAATTGCGCGCGTTGCATTCTTGCAATTTTCCATTCTTCAATCATTTCTTTCACCGAGGCTATAAAAAAAAAGGAAACAAAAAGAATAAATAGCAAAAGGAAACAAATTATTAAAGCGGTGAAAGAATGCTAAGAAAGCAAAAGCCAAAGCAAAAGCCAAGCAAAGCAAGAAGACAAAACAAAATGCCTTCAAAAATCAGCTGTTTTTTGAGAACCGGCTTGACTCCAGCAATTAGAAAGCAGTTAATTGAACAATTGCACGAAGAGCACAGAAAGCAAGCTCTTTCACTGGATGGCACAAGCAGGTTTGCAAGGGAAGGTCCACACTACAAGGGATGGGAAAAAGCAAAAGAAATTAATGAGTTAATAAGAAAACTCCAAGACGGAACAGTTTCAAGAAAGGACTTAACGGAAATACTGAAAATAATTGGATAATACAGCTTAAAAAAAGCAAAAGGGCATACTTTTTATTCTTTTTCTTGGGATATTAATGGGTTTAAAATGAAAAAATTTGATGTTATAATAGTTGGCGCTGGCCCGGCTGGACTCTTTGCAGCCAATGAATTGGCTGGAAAAAAATTAAAAGTGCTTGTAATAGAACAGGGAAAAGAACCACTTAAAAGAAATCCTGCAAAAAACCGCTCTGATGCGGTTTTTGGAGTTGGCGGCGCTGGAGCTTATTCTGATGGAAAAATGAATTTAAGCCCGGCAATTGGCGGAGAGCCCCTTGAATTAAAGCGCTCAGCAAAAGAAGTGCAGAAAATGATTGATTCGATTGATAAAACAATGCTGCGCTTTGGTGCCCCAAAACAGTTTTCAGGAACAAATGGGAGAAGATTGGCAGAATTAAAGCGGAAAGCAAACAGGGCTGGAATTGAATTCGTTGCCGGCAAGCAAAGGCATATTGGAACGGACAAAATAAAACTGGTAATTGACAGGCTTTTCAAATATTTGAAAAAAAAGGGCATTGTCTTCCAGCTTAAAACACGCATTGAATCAATCAAAAAAGCAGGAAACAGTTTTGTGTTAAAAACAAAAAATGGAGAAATGCATTGCACTTATTTGATTGCGTGCTGTGGGCGCGGGCGCTCGTATTGGCTTAGAGAACAGGCAAAAAAACTTGGCGCAATAACAAAATTCGGCCCAATAGATGTTGGCGTGAGAGTGGAGTTCCCAGCAGAAATATATGAAGGAATTGAAAAGGTAATGTATGATGCAAAATTCAGGCTATTCACTGAAACATATGATG